>JAISFI010000071.1 GCA_031263685.1 Dysgonamonadaceae bacterium
AGCAATCCAACGCTTAATTACTCACAAACAATTTACAATCACTCTTCCCCTGCGTCGAAAAAATAGACACAACATAAACTCCATTCGGCAAATGAATTGGATATTCGTTCCTTTCCGCCGAAAAACGTGCCGCACCGAGCTTAGACACTAAACGTCCGGTCATATCAAAGACGCTGACAACGGCCTCGTCCGACACCGTCGAAGAGATTATAAGCCTGCTATCCGTATAATACACGCGGAACGGATCACGACCGGCCGCCGGATTTCCATCCAAGCCTGTCGACCGTTCTCTTTTAACCCCTATATTATCGATATAACACACATATCTTGATTGCAGCGTAACATTGCTGCCATACGTCGGCAAAATGGCAAATCCCAGTATCCCGGATGCTAATTTGTTCACGTTCGCCTGCGAAAACTTCGATTCATTTACCGCTACCCGATAGTCTATCCATTCGCCACCGGTTGTAAAAGGCTGTACCGACCCGTTGAACGTAAGCACAACACCATCGTCTTCCTTATGATCTTTGATTGTATTGAAGTACGTCAACAATTTAACGCGAATCTCCTGCGAAGTAGCCGATGAAGCGCTATAACTCGCATCTGCTGCCTGCCCGATAACACTTGCCGGCTGATATACCTGAAACCGGATTGTATCTATATCCTCAAGATACAGCGCTGACGGAAACCGTATCTTCAATCCATAATTACGTGCTTCAAGCGATGTATATCGAAGTACTTTCGACGATGGGTTCCGGACATCGATCAACGGATTATCGACCGTTTCATGCGAATATTGCCACCGGGGGTAGTAATTTACGTTCGCATTGTTCCCATACCGGAACACATAAGGTGTAGTATCGAATGTTTCAAAATCGGCTACAAAATTACCCTGTCCATGCAAAAGGCAAACACCTGCCAATAGGCTAACTACCATTGTAAAAATAATCTTTTTCATACGTATAAATTTCTATGACACAAATATATCTACTTCAACCGACATCGACCTGCATTTCCCGTTCAAATAAGATACAAAATCACGCTGTCGGAAAAAAACAGTACATTTTTCGGAAAATAGCGGTACATCTTCTCTCATTTTTCACTCTATTTTTGTGACGGAATTATAATTGTCATATATTTATTGCGAGACGAACATGAAACAAAAACGTAAAGTCATATTAAACATTTTTTGCAGCACCTTTTTCTTTCTTGCGGCGCTACCATCTTTAAACGTACAACATGCAAATGCACAAAACGTCGACAACATGTTTCCGAACATCGTCTTTACCCGTACCGAATACAATACATGGAAATCGTATATTGAGGCTGATGAATTGTCCGAAGGAAAGATCGTGTATTCCGACATGATACGCTTATTGGCCGTGAGAACCATCCGCGACAATATCGTACCTTCGCCGGTTGCCAATCTGGACGTTACAGGCGCTAAGGAAAAGATAGACGATAACATGAAACGTATGCAAGCGCTCTGTTTCCACTATGCGTTCACCCAAGACGAAACCTGCCTGAATAAAGCCAAAGAATTCTATTTAGCCTGGGCGGCCGTCAACAATGCAAAAGCAGAGAACTCTCCCGGCGAAACTGCCTACACACCCGGCATAGAAGCCTATTCGATTATCCGCAACTGCATCGATGCGACCTCACGTGCCAGCATCGACGCATGGATTAGAAAGCGGGCAAACGTTGCTAAGGCCGATCGCGTACGCGCCAATAACTGGGAAACAATCCGCCTGCAATTCCTGCTGCATTACGGCTTGATACTTAACGACCAGGCGATTCTCGACAGTTTTAAGAGCGGATACGAAGCTTTTATCCCCAAGAATATCTATCCCAACGGTACTACAGAAGATTTACTGGGACGGGATGCTTTCGCTTATCATGCTTATAACCTGCTGTTTTACGCCCGGATATTGAAAGCGCAAGCCGCTTACTACGGCCCCGAATACGCTCATGCCGAATACATCAAAGAACATCGCTGGGGTGCATCCATCCAAAAAGCGGTCGATTTCTGGAAACCGTTTCTGCTTTATCCCGACAAATATACCCATACGGAATTTGTCGAATCGGAATGGGCGCCCGATAAAACCCGAAACGATTACAATAAAACATACAAACCCGGCGAAACAATTTATGTTGTAGAAGAGTTTTACTATATGGACAAAACGCTTTACGAATATATTCGTAAATACAAAAGCAACACAACATTACCCTGTTGGCTCAGCGCCCTGAGATGGAAATAAATAAACGATTCAAAATTATATGCGCTATGATAAAACATTTTTTGAGCACTTATACATTTTTGCTTGTCCTGCTGTTCGCAAGCGCAACAGTGACAAATGCACAACCGTCCGCTCCCAACAATAAGATTCAGGGAGTGGTGTACGACTCGCAGGGCGAAACGCTGATCGGCGTATCCATCCTGCTGAAAGGAACAGGTAACGGAACGGTGAGCGACGTAGATGGCCGTTTCTCCATTGCGGCGCCGCCCGCAAGTCTCCTGGTCTTCTCTTACCTCGGCTATGAGACACAAACAGTCACCGTGCAGGCCGATATGAACAATCTGAAAATCGTCATGCAGGAAAACAGCAAAGTCCTGGACGAAGTTGTTGTAGTAGGCTACGGCGTACAGAAAAAGCAGACTGTAACCGGCGCTATTTCTACAATCAAAACAAAGGAACTGACCGACATTCCCGTTTCCAACCTCAACAATGCACTGGCTGGAAAAGTACCCGGACTGGTCACCATCCAACCTTCGGGGCGTCCCGGAGAAGACGTCGCCAACATCTACGTGCGCGGACAGTCTACCTGGGTAGATTCCAGTCCGCTGATTATTGTGGATGGCATGGAACGTGAAAGTTTCTCGCAAATCAACCCGAACGAAGTCGAAAGCATCTCCGTCTTGAAAGATGCTTCCTCTACTGCCGTCTATGGGGTGCGAGGCGCCAATGGCGTTATTCTTTTGACAACCAAACGCGGTGTTGAAGGAAAACCACGCATCAGCCTCTCGGCCAACTGGGGCCTTCAGCAACCAACGCAAATCCCTGAATTTCTGGATTCCTACCATCAGTTACTCCTGAAGAAACAGGCCTACCTCAACGACAATAAAAATCCGGAAGCGGAAGAGCCTGCCTTGCTGAGCAATGAAGCGCTGGAAGGGTTTCGACTGGGAACAGACCCGTACAAATATCCCAACGTAGTTTGGTATCACGAATTGACCAAAAAGTTCACTCCTCAACAACAATACAGCATCGATGTTTCGGGAGGAACGCCGGTTATCAAATACTTCATTTCACTGGGCTACCTCTCGCAGTCGGGTATCTTCAAATACACCAACCTGCAAAAGGATTACCATGCCGACACGTATTATCACCGCTTCAATTTCCGGTCGAATCTGGATGTAAAAATCAACAAATATCAAACACTTACCACCAATATCAGTGGCCGGATACAGGAGAAAAACGGTTTTCCCAATGTCGACAACCTGATACAGACGCTGATTGCCAAATCGCCCTATCGGCATCCGATGTTTAATCCCGACGGTACCCTGTCGGCCATTGAGGGCAGCGGAAATCCGATTTCGAAAATAGCCTATTCCGGTTACGAAAATACGAAAACCAACAACTACGACCTGACAGGCTTGCTGCACAACGACCTGAGCTTTATCACACCCGGACTTTCTTTCGACGCTTCGGTGTCGTATACGAGCAATGTGGGCGTCCTCAAGAAATACACCGACCAGATAGACACCTACTATTATTCACCGATCACCGGAAAGTATGCGCAGATTACGGAAGATGAGCCTTTTGCTTACAGCGAAGAACGCTATCCGGAGTCATTCAAACGGGAAAGTCTCCAGTTGAAATTGAATTACAACAAGACCATCGCCTCCCTCCACGACTTGAAATTTACAGCCGTATATAATCAGCAAAAAGACTTTTCCAATATCTCCATCCCGAACGTGCTGATGGGATATGCCGGCCGGGTCGAATACATTTATGCCAATAAGTATATGGGAGAATTTAATGTCGGATACAACGGATCGGAAAACTTCGCCAAAGGGCATCGTTTCGGACTGTTCCCCGCTTTTTCCGTTGGATATATCATCAGCGAAGAAAAATTCATGGAGCGGATACAGCCCATTCTGCCGTACCTGAAGATACGCGCTTCCGTTGGCTGGGTTGGAAATGATAAAATAGGCAATAATCAACGCTTCCTGTATCAGGGCGCTTACAATTACTATCCCGCTTCCAACATCAACCAGTCGCAAAACTACATGTTCGGCACCAACAATCCGAGCAACTCCGGCGGTATTGCCGAGTTGAGGAGCGAAAACCGGGAATTGACTTGGGAAACTGCCCTGAAACGAAACATCGGTATCGACGGCAATCTGTTCCAAAACAATCTCCTGTCTTTCAGTTTCGACTACTTTTACGAATACCGCAAAAACATCCTGATGCAGGCGCGGTCACTGATGCAAACAACCGGTATTCCTTCGCCCGTCTACAACATCGGAGAGGTAAAGAACTACGGATTTGAAGCCGATTTGACGCATCGCCACAAGATTGCTTCCGTCGAATATTACCTGAAAGGTACCTTCAGCTTTGCCCGAAATAAAATCATCAATTACGACGATCCGGGAAAAACGCCCGATTACCAGCGATATGCCGGCTACCGGATTGGGCAGTTCAGAGGCTATCAGGTAATTGGTTTCTTTGAAAATGAAGACGATATTGCCCGTTCGCCCAGCCAGGCATCATTGGGAGGTCCCATCATTCCCGGCGACTTAAAGTATCTCAATTACAACGACAGCGACAACGTTATCGACGATAAGGACATCATCCCCATCGGATATTCCAACATACCGGAAATTACGTTCTCGTTCACCCCCGGATTTTCATGGAAAGGATTCGACGCATCCGTCCTCTTTCAAGGCGCAGCACATTCGTCGGTCTTCTTTACTTCCAATGCAGGATATGAATTTGGAGGCGCAGCCGGTGGCGGACAGGTATCGAAGGTACACCAGAATTACTGGACACCGGAAAACCGCGATGCCGCCTATCCCTCGCTGCACGTCAACACGAAGCACAGCAACAAAAATCTCAACTCGTTTCATTTGAAAAAAGGAGATTACCTGCGCTTGAAAACCATTCAGATCGGCTACACGCTCCCCAGAGCACAATCGCAAAAAATCGGAGCAGAGTTGATACGCATCTTCGCCAGTGGAAGCAACATCTTTACCTGGTCTCACATCGATAACTTCGACCCGGAAGTCATCAAGTCGAGCGGTGAAGTATATCCGCAGCAAACAGTCTACAACCTTGGTATAAACATCAATTTTTAACGTCATGCAACACAGAAAAAACAGTTTCCGTTACAGTTTACTCCTCCTCATCGTGGGGGTACTGACCTCCTGTGTGGATATTTTCAACGAAAAGCTACTGGAACAAACGCCCGAACAGGACCTGGATTTCGAAAAAGTGTTTTCCGATTACGAGCAGTTCCGCAAATATGCCGACTATACCTACACATACATGCCCTGCCACCTGGGACGGATGTGGAATTCCCTGAACTGCGCTATCTCGGACGAGGCCGAAGGCCTGGGTCTGAACAACTGCTCGACCGTCTTCAACAACGGCGCCTGGAGCGGCGCTACCGTTACGGTGGGAAGTTCGATCGAATCGAATGCCGCACTCGAACTCGGCGAGCTGTGGAAAAAGCTGTATGCCGGTATTCGACAGGCAAATATGGCATTGGACAATATGGATCGGATTCAAAATTATCCTTCCGCAACGGTAAAGGAAAGGATACGGGGCGAACTGTATTTCATTCGCGCTTACCTCTATTTTGAGTTAATCAAGCGTTGGGGCGGCGTTCCTGTTTTCGATAAATCTCTGAACATCAACAACGATGTACTGGATAAACCGCGCGACAGTTACGACCAGTGCGTCCAGTTTATCACCGCCGATTGCGACCGTGCCGCCGCTATCCTGGCGCCCATCGAAAACATCGAAAACGGACGGGCAACGCAAGGCGCTGCCTTAGCCCTGAAATCGAGAACCCTCCTCTACGCCGCCCGGAAACTGAACAATCCCGACGAACGGGTCGAAAAGTGGCAAGCCGCTGCCGCTGCCGCAAAAGCCGTCATCGACCTGCAAAAATATTCCCTGCACGGCGATTATGTAAACCTCTTTTTCGAGCCGGTTTGCAATGAAATCATCCTGAACCGTCCGCGACCGGCGATGAATTTTGAGCAGGGACACACCGACAATTCCAATTTCCTGGTGCGCTTTATCGTTCCCGAAGGATACAACGGATGGATGGGCACCGGCGTTACCCAAAACCTGGTCGACATGTTTGAAGACAACCGCGGTTATCCGATTCACGACGCCGGCAGCAACTACAACCCGGACAAGCCATACGAAAACCGCGATCCGCGTTTCAAGATGACGATCCTCTACAACGACCGCACCTGGCACGACCGGAAAATGGAATTTTACAGAAACGGACGGGATTACGGCAGCAACTATACCAATCCCCTCGGCTACGGCATTGCCAAGTTCTGGAAAGAATCGCATCAGCGCTATCAGCGCACAACGACTTACCTGAATTACATTGTTTTCCGTTATGCCGAAATTCTCCTGAATTTTGCAGAAGCGCAAAATGAAGCAGGAGGTCCGGAAAGCAATCTGGAAGGTCTTTCCGTTCGGGACGCCCTCTCGCAAGTTCGTGGTCGCGTGGGGCAGGTTCCCGTTCCGGTTGCCGTTTCGGGCACAAAGGAAGCCATGCGCGAGCGGATCAAAAACGAGCGCGCCGTAGAACTCTGTTTTGAAGAACAGCGCTGGTATGACGTTATCAGTTGGCATGAAGGCGTTAAATATTTCGACAGTACGATTCGGGGCATGAAAATAGAAAAAGAAGGCAACAAATTCACCTACGAAATCTATGATTATGAAAAACGGATATTTAAAGAACACATGCACCGTTACCCGATTCCAAACGAAGAAATCTATAAAAGTCAATACCTGGAACAAAACCCAGGCTGGTAACCGGTTTTCAGTTTTTAACTCTTAGCATATAAATCTATGACTCCTATCAAAAAAATATCCTTTCTGATTTTTATCTCTCTGTTGCCGGCAGGCTTCAGGGGACAGGAAATCGATACCGTAAGCTACGCTGCCGACCGTACCGGAGAGATCGCTATCGCTTACGGCAAAACGACGAAAGAAGCCGCTGCTTCTGCTCTATCTGCCGTTTACGCTATCGACCTGCAAAAAAATGCAGTCACTACACTGGAAGAATCCCTGAACGGGACACTCTCCGGCCTGTATTCCGCTAAAAACGGCGGACAAAAATTCGGCGCCCGAAACTACAATTTCTTCATCCGTGGAAAAGCAACTACCGCCGATGCGTCGCCGCTGATCCTCGTCGATGACGTGGAAGCCAATATTGAACTCCTCGATTTCAATGAGGTGGAAAGCGTAAACATCCTGAAAGACGCCTCGGCGCTGGCCATATACGGCATGAGAGGCGCCAATGGCGTGATTCTCATCAAAACCAAACGCGGCTACAATGCACCAAACACTGTTAAGCTCGATATCCGGATGGGGATACAAACGCCATTGTCTTGGGGTAAGCGCCTGAATGCTTATGATTATTCCACACTGTACAACGAAGCGCTGACAAATGATGGAGGCGTTGGAATTTACACTCCGGATGCCTACCTGAACAATTCCAATCCTTACGCCTATCCCGATGTCGATTTCGGCGACCTGTTCCTGAAACAGCAGTCGCTTAGCCAGCAATATAACTTTACCGTACAGGGAGGAACTCAAACTGCCCGATACTTCTTTCTGACCGGATATACGAAGCAGGGCGGACTGTTCGCACTCCCGGACAAACATGACGGGATAAATCAAAAAAGTTATGAACGCTATAACTTCCGTTCAAACATAGACGTAAATTTGGGCGCCGGATTCAACATGAGTGTCGATGTATCGGCCATCTTCGACTATAACCGTTCGCCGTGGATGAACAGTTCCGGAAATGCCAATGCACTCTCCAATGCACTGGTCAATTTGATTGTCAACACGCCGGCCAATGCTTTTCCGGTATGGAACGGGGATGGAAGTTTAGGAGGCACCTCCGTTTATCTCAACAATCCGCAAGGCATTTTACAGCGGGGCGGAACAAGACGGGACGAGCACAAGCTGCTGGCATCGAACGCAAAGATCTCTAAAGATCTTCCTTTCATCACACAGGGACTGAAGGTTTATGCCGTCTATCACTTCGAGAATTACAATTCATCCTATAAATCGGCCTACAAGCAGTTTGCCGTATATCACTATAATCCCGCTGCCGACACCTACACCGCCTACGGTACTAACGACACGAAAACAACTACTGCCGGAGGACAAACTTCGGAATATTACCGCAACAACAACATTTTCGCCGGACTGGAATACGAGCGAACGTTCAACCGGCATCAGGTTGAAGGCCTGGCCTTCTTCAACCGTTCGCAGTCGAGCGTGAGCGGCGACGTGCCCGACTACCACTATCAGGGATGGGCTGCGCGTGCACAGTACGGATACGATCACCGCTACTATGCCGAACTCTCGGCGGCCTGCCAGGGTTCAAACCGTTACCGGCACGGCAAGCGGTACGGGTTTTTCCCGGCCATTGGCCTGTCGTGGGTTTTATCGAACGAAAACTTCCTGCAAAACAGCCCGGCTGTAGATTTTCTGAAGCTGAGAGTCTCGACCGGAATAAACGGAAATGACAAAACCCTCGGCAATCGTTTTGCCTGGCGTCAATCCTGGTACACGGGATCGGGCTACGGCTTCGGAAATCCGAATGCCGTGGGCGACGGCTCTTATGAAGGAGCGCTGGCCAACGAAAACGCTACCTGGGAAAAAGCAGCGAAAGCGAACGTGGGCATCGACTTCTCGACCCTGGGCGGCGATTTGTCGGCAACGGTCGATTTGTTTTCCGAAAGAAGAAAGCATATTCCCGTCGAAGAAAGCAGCCAGACACCCTCACTGATTGGTATCGCCCTGCCGCAGGTGAACGAAGGAATCATCACAAACAAAGGCGTCGAAGCGGCGCTCAATTACAGCAAGACGACAGGTTTCTGGCGCTTTTCGATTGGCGGAAACTTCCTCTTTGCCCGCAATAAAATCGTCGACCTGAAAGAGCCCGATTATTCCTACGACTGGATGTACCGGAAAGGAAATTCCATCAACACGATATACGGACTGGTGGCCGACGGTATTTACCGGACACCGGAAGAAATCGCCCACGCTTCCAAATCTTCCTACACGACCCTCACGCCGGGCGACATTCGCTATGTGAATCAAAATCCCGGCGATGACGATATTATTAATCAGGCCGACAGGGTGCCTATCGGCAACGCCTTCCCCGAAATCTTCTATGGCCTGCAGTTGGGCGTTTCTTACAGGAACTTCGACTTTGCCGGCTTCGGAAAAGGGGTGGCGCGGAGCGACGTTTATTTCAAACCGGAACAGTTTTCGGTCTACGCACGCGACAATCGCTGGCAACCGTCACAGCCTGAAGGGCAACATCCCAAACTCAGCATCTCCAACGTTCATAACAGCCAGACATCTTCCTTCTGGTTGCAATCGGGCAGCTATTTTCAAATCAGCAGCCTGGAATTGGGCTATACCCTGCCGCAATCCATACTCAAGAGCCTGTCTATTGCCGGCGTTCGTGTTTACTGTAATGTGAACAACGTATTCACGTTCAGTTCCGAACGCGAAAAGCGCAATCCGGAGGCTTTACTGGCAGGATACACGGAATATCCGCTGTTGAGAACGTATCTGTTTGGCATCTCCGTTAAATTATAAATTTCTACCCCTATGAAACCGTTAAGTAAAATATATTTCTTCCTTTTTCTCGCACTCATCCTCTCCTCCTCGTGCGAAGACTTTTTAGATCCCGCCAAAGATGGAACGCTGAACCAGGAGGATGTTTGGGGAAGCACTCGCCGTTCTTTCGGCCTGCTCAATAACGCCTACAACAACCTGATCGGAAACTACAGCCGGATTTCGGACGCCATGCTCGCCGCCGGTTGCGATGAAGCGCTGCACGCCGATCCGGCCAACCCCATTAAAGGCTTCAACGATGGCACCTGGAGCAAGTATAATCTCGTAGAAAACGTTTGGGACAACTGCTACGAAGGTATCCGAAAAGTAAATCTCTTCCTGGAAAACGCCGATAATATCACGCTCCCGAAAAGAGATTCCAATACCGGTACCGACGAATCCATTGTCCGAACCATCGACCGGATGAAAGGAGAAGCCCGATTCCTGCGCGCCTTCTTCCACTTCGAGCTGGTGAGAAGATACGGTGGCATTCCCGTCATCGACCGCACGCTGACGAAGGAAGAAGCCAGGTGCATGGAACGACAATCGATCGACAGTTGTTTTCATTTCATCTTCAACGATTGCGATTCGGCAGCGGTGAGGCTTCCGGGAAGCTATCTGAACACAGTGCCCGGATTCGACGACACGAAGGATGTAGGACGCGCTACTTCCTGGGCGGCAAAAGCCCTGAAAGCGCGCGCCCAACTCTACTATGCCAGTCCGCTCTTCAATCCGGAAAATGACCGGTCGCGCTGGAAAGACGCCTATCTTACGGCCGAAGATGTGATCCGGAGAGGTCCTTTCAGTCCCTGGCAATTCAACAGCAACGGTAATATGACCAACCTGTTTGTCAGCAACTCAACAATGGGACTCTATCACAAAGAAATCATCTTCTCCACCAGCTATACTGCCAATACAACTACCGAGCGGCTCAATGTACCGATCTCTTATGGAGGGAAGGGACTTACCTGTCCTACCCAAAATCTGGTCGAAGCGTTCAACGATCCGCTGTTCCTGAACCGCGATCCTCGACTGGCGATGACGGTGCTGCAAAACGGCGACCTGCTGAACATCAACGACCGGTCGGACAGTATCAAAACATACACCGGCGGGAAAGACGCTCCCGAATCCGACCCCTCGGCCTCAAAAACGGGATACTATCTCGCCAAATTTGTAAAGCAGGCAGCGGCCTCTTCCACACCGCCTGCCGTATGGGAAGGAAGAACGGTCAATACCACCAAGACCAAAATCCTGTTCCGGCTGCCGGAAATCATCTATATCTTCGCCGAAGCCTATAACGAATATCACGCAGCGCCCAGCAACGATGTATATATTTATCTCGAAAGAATTTTGACGCGCGCCGGCGTCTCCCTGTCCGGTGGCGCTTTGCCGGACATGAATCAGGCAGAAATGCGCCGCTTTATCCGCAAGGAACGGCAGGTAGAACTCGCTTTCGAAGAGCACCGATTCTTCGATATTCGCCGCTGGCGACTGATGGACGATCCCGCCGAACGGGAAAAATACCTCAACATTCGCGGACAGCGAATTTCTATCCAGGCCGACGGTACCCCGAACACGCGAATCGAAACCGTTCAGCAACGCGTATGGGACGATAAAATGTATTTCTATCCCATTCCCGAATCGGAAATCATTGCCTCGAAATCCTTAACACAAAACGAAGGATGGGAGTGATGAACGAAATTGGGGGCGCGCCCCGGAACTTTGGGGGAACGCCCCCAGTCTTTGGGGGAACGCCCCCAATCTTTGGGGGAACGCCCCCAATCTTTGGGGGAACGCCCCCAATCTTTGGGGGAACGCCCCCAATCCTTGGGGGAACGCCCCCAATCTTTGGGGGGCGCCCCCGAAAAGCAGAAGACATTAATTTTCAGTTTTATAAATAACAAACAGTCGTTTAATCTTTAAAAAATTCAAATCATGAAACGAATGAAAGTACTTTTTTTATCGCTTTTAGCCATTTCGGCTATACAGGCAAAGGTGTATTATGTAAGTCCCGACGGCGACAATTCCGACGGTTCTTCGTGGGGAAAAGCATTCCACTCGCTCCTGGATGCGCAGCAAACGGTTAGCAATCCCTGCGAAATCTGGGTGAAACAGGGAACATACAATGTGGTAGATACTACGTTGACAATGATGAACGGCGTAAACGTGTACGGCGGATTTCTGGGAAATGAAGCAAACCTGAACGCAAGGAACAGCGATCCTTCGCTAACGATCCTCAACGGAAACAAGACAAAGCGGATCCTCACTGCCGCCGATAACCTGACCGTCGAAACCGTTTGGGACGGCTTCACGATTCAAAATGGAAACAGCGGTAATGCCGGCGGCGTTTCCCTGTTGAAAAACGCGACCCTGCAAAACTGCATCATCCAGCAAAATAAAAATGCCGTCAACAGCGGTGGCGGCGTGTATATGAACACCAATGACACCGATTCCGTCAAGCTAATTAACTGTATCGTAAGGGAAAATGCAGTATATTACAATGGAACGGCAACATCTCCCGCCGGTGGCGGCGGCGTTTATATCCATGACGGAGCGGCAGCAGTTATTCGCGCCTGTACCATTGAAAATAACAAGGTAGATGGCGACAGCTATACCGGCTCCAGAATGTACGGTGGCGGGGTCTTTATGAACGACGGCGCCATAGAACAGTCCACCGTCTCGAAAAACAAGGCGACGAATATCGATTTTGAAACCGGTAAGCTTACCACCGTCGGTTTCATCAACGCCGGCGGTATCATGGTAATGACGCCTGCGGCAGGAAGCGTGCGAATCAGCAACTGCGTGATAGAAGGAAACGTGGCAGAAGTACAATCCGGCGGCGGCATCATGATCAATCCCTATTGGACAAGCAGTGTGGTGGCAGCCGGCGTAACGGTCGAAAACACGATCATCGCCAATAACTATTCCCGCCAGCAGGGCGGCGGCGTTTTCTGCGATTCTCAAAACGAAGGCTCGACTGCTGCCTACAACTTCATCAACTGCGTAATCGCCAACAATGAAGCCAATCTGAATCCGGGTGGCGGCGTTTTCATCAACAACAAAGCCGGATCGACCGTCAAGTTCACCAACAGCACCATCGTAAACAACCGAATGAACACCTATAATTATGGTGGAGCCGGAATTTACTACAACAATATCTCTGCCGACATAACCAACTGTATCTTCTGGGGAAACCTCAATGCAGGCACAACGCCCCTGAAACATCATTTGAGAACAAAAGACGTTGCCGGCAACCGGGTCATTTACTGCGCTTTCGACCAGCGTTACGTAGAGTCGGAAATCACATCGGCCTCCGATCCGACCGATATTCAGGGCACGCTTTCGCTCGCAAACGAAAATGACGGTGCAAGCGGCAATCTGGTACAGTTTATCCGTCCAACATCGTTCAACGGCATTGCCAAAGACGAGGCACAGCAAACTGAAATCTCGCAGGCGCTGTGGGCTATCCGTCCAACTTCGGCCTGTGTAGATGCAGGCGCTACGGTCAGAGACTTGAAATACGACCTCCTCGGCACCGAGCGTCCTTATGGAGGTAAATATGACATCGGCGCCTACGAATACAACCCGGCAACAGGGTCTTCGATACGCCAAACGACCACCGGCAATGCTCCGAAAGCTTACGGCATAAAGGGCGCCATTGTAATCGACAATACGGATGCCGCCACGCAGGCAACAGTCTATACGCTTCTGGGCGCAAACTGCAAGACTGCGATGCTGAAGGAAGGTGAAAACAGAATAAACATCGCTCAGCCGGGTATTTATATCGTTAAAGCCGGAAATAATACTGCAAAAGTGTTAGTCAAATAAAAACAATTCAATTATCATAATCTAACAATAATGAAACAAGTATATTTATTTTTAAGCGCTTGCATGCTCGCCGGTATGGTTCATGCAACAGTATATTATGTAAGTCCGGAAGGCGATAACAGCGACGGAAAGACTTGGGCTACGGCTTTTCAGTCGCCCGCAAAAGCACTGTCTACCGTCACTTCCGGCAGTCACGAGGTGTGGGTGAAACAGGGCACATACATTTCGGCAACAACGCTCAAATGGATTCCCGGCGCCAATTTTTACGGCGGCTTTACCGGTACGGAAATCAGCCGTGACGAACGAAACACCGATCCTTCACTCACCATCCTGGAGGGAACCCGTACCAGTGGCGTTTTAACTACGCCACAATCGGCCTACAGCAC
Source organism: Dysgonamonadaceae bacterium (assembly GCA_031263685.1). GTDB lineage: Bacteria > Bacteroidota > Bacteroidia > Bacteroidales > Azobacteroidaceae > JAISFI01. The sequence goes on from JAISFI010000071.1 coordinate 14,111, forward strand.
GCTGTGGAACGGCTTTACCATTCAAAAAGGAAAAGCCACCGGCGGTGGCGGCGGTATTTTCCTGCAAAGGAACACAACGCTCGAAAATTGCATCGTGCAGGATAACGAGGCTACCAATTACGGTGGCGGCGGTATTTATATCCAGGATGCAAATAATGGCCGGATACAAATCCTCAACTGTATTGTGAGAAACAATAAACTCACGCCAACGGCGGCCGATCGCGACGGCGGCGGTATCACCGTAAGGGCAACCAAATCGTCGGACGTCCTGATCGGCAACTGTATCATTGAAGGCAATATTGTCGATGCAGGCGCCCAGTCAAGGGCTTTCGGCGGGGGAATCAGTTTGCTGTCCGGCGCTACCGTAGCAAATTGCATCATACGCAACAATCAGGTAACAAAGCCTTCGGGAAGTAACTGTAATGGCGGCGGTATGTATATTTCTCTCGATGATGCAGGCGTTTCGGCCAACATCAGCAACTGCATCATCGCCAATAACTTCTGCGATGCCGGCAACGGCGGTGGCGTCTTCGTCACCGAGAAAGCAGGCAACGTATCTTTCGGCAATTGCCACATCGTAAACAACCAGATAACCTACGCCAGCTATGGCGGTGGCGGCATTTTTACGAAAAACCCGGCAACTGTTGTCAATTGTGTTTTCTGGGGCAATGACGCTCCGGGAAGTACCCCCAAACATTTCCGCACAGACGGCGGCGGAAGTGTGAGCTATTGCGCTTTCGATGCGCAGGCCAACGGTACTGCTTTCGGAACGGCCACTGTTGCAGATAATATAACGGTCGAAACCGAAAACCTCGGCAACCTGGCAAATGCTCATTATGCGGCTTTCGTTCGTCCAACCGCATTTGCCGGAAAGGCATCGAACGACATTGAACTGGCCGAACTGCAGCAGGCCGACTGGTCGCCGCTCGCCACTTCCGCCCTCATCAATGCCGGAACAACTGTCGCGGTAATTACCGATGATATGGCCGGAATCGCCCGCCCGCAAGGAACTGCCTACGATATTGGCGCTTACGAATTTGAAGAAAAAACCACCCCCGGTACAGGTATCGACCCGGCGCAGGTGAAGACGGCTTTCGATGCGCCTGTCTATACAACATCGGGAAACATTGTCCTGAAAAATGCGGAAGATAACGCGTCGGCCATCATCTACGATATTACCGGACGCACCGTGAAAAATGTGCATCTCGCAGTTGGAGAAAACACAATCTCCGTTCCATCCCGTGGTCTTTATTACGTAAAAACAGGCCAATCATTACTCAAAGTAATGGTACGCTGATACACTAAAAAAACTGCAGGGGCAAGCTCTGCCTGCCCCTGCTTCGCAAGGACGAGATGCTATTTCCGTCAAATATTACTCAAAACAAACCCATGTTATGAATACAATTTGTAAATGTGTACTTTCTCAGGTTTTGCTATATTTCTGCCTTTCGGGTTGCTCGCACATTCCGGACAACGACAGGAATACGACAAAAGAATTACAGTTCATCCGGGAAAACATAGATTTTATTGCCCAACAAACAACCCTCATGCTCGAAACAACAGGCGCCCCTACCGGCAAGAACTATCCCCGAAGCATGAACGATGCCGGCCAGCTCGTAACTACCGGCATGTATGACTGGACGCCCGGCTTCTTCCCCGGCTCGCTGTGGTATCTCTATGAACTGACCGGCGACTCTGTCTGGAAAGACAAAGCCGAACAGTGGACGCAAACATTGGAGCCGCTGAAAACCTTTACCGGCCATCATGACCTGGGATTCATGATGTATTGCAGTTACGGAAACGCCAATCGCCTGGCGCCCAAGCCCGAATATAAAGACATTCTCCTCCAAAGCGCTTACTCCCTCGCTTCCCGCTTTTCGGAAGAAACGGGATGTATCAAGTCGTGGAATCACCGCGTTGCATGGGATGGCGAAACGGAGTGGTTTTATCCGGTCATCATCGACAATATGATGAACCTGGAAATGCTTTTTTTTGGCGCAAAAACATCGGGCGATAAACGCTTGTACGACATTGCTGTAACACATGCCAATACTACGCTGCAACATCATTTCAGGGAAGATTTCAGTTCGTACCATGTGGTAGATTACGATACCGTTACCGGCGTTGTGAAACATCGGGCTACCTGCCAGGGTTTCAGCGACAACTCAACATGGTCGCGCGGACAGGCCTGGGCTATTTACGGTTACACGATGATGTACCGCGAAACAAAGGACGCTCAATACCTGGATGCTGCCGTGAATCTCGCAGCTTATTATCTGTCCCACCTACCGGAAGATTTAATCCCTTACTGGGATTTTAATGCCGGCGAAGCAGGCTATACGCCCGACAAGGATTCTTACGCGACACAATACTGGGAAAAGCCGAAAGATGTTTCCGCCGCCGCTGTCGTATGTGCTGCTTTTTTTGACTTGGCAACATATACGCACCGTTCGGAATATACCGACAAAGCTATTCAAATGCTTCACAACCTGTCGTCCGAAAAATATCGCGCCGAGTTGGGGAAAAATGCTCATTTCATTCTGATGCACAGTGTGGGCAGTATTCCTCACATCAGCGAAATAGACAAGCCGCTGGTTTATGCCGACTATTATTTTTTGGAATCGCTGGTCAAATATACCGCTTTTTTAAGAAACTTTACATCTTTATGATTTCCCGCTACAATGTTTATGGTTACTTTTGCAGGGTTTTTTAGCGTAAAAGTGATTTATTATTTATTTTTATCCATTGTTCGGACATGAATTTATTATTAATACTGCTTCAAAGTGAGTTCCCTGTAGAAATAGTTCGGGAAGAGAGTTATTTTTCGTTGTTGATGAAAGGTGGATGGATATTGCTTCCGCTCTTTGCATTGCTCCTCTTGTCTGTCGCCATCATGATAGAGCGATGGCTGGTTATCGGTAAGGCGAAAAGCAAAGACAATCTTTGGCTGAATCATATTTTCGAACTTATTTCGGAAGGGAAAATTACCAAAGCCCGGTTGCTTTGCAGCGAAATACAACATGCATCGGCCAAAGTTATTGCTGTTGGCCTGGATGCAGCAGATACAAACAGCATAGAAGAGATTCAGGAAAATATGCAGTTGGAAGGCCGCCAGGAGGCTTCCCGCCTGGAAACGGGGCTGAATTACCTGGGCATCACGGCTTCTATTGCACCGATGCTTGGTTTCCTGGGAACGATATTCGGTGTTATCAACATTTTCTACCATATATCCGTCACCAACGATTTGAGTATTGCCACTATCTCTGACGGATTATACCAGAAGATGATTTGCTCCGGTGTCGGCCTTTTTGTCGGAATCATCGCCTATACGGGCTACTACATTTTGAATGGGAAAATAGACGTGATTGTTGGCCGGATAGAAAAAGATTCCAATGAAGTGCTGAAAACTCTTCGGAAATACAAAAAACAACCGGTTGAGTTATGAAAATAGAACGTCAAAAGAAGAGAACAGCCGAAGTATATACGGCGTCGCTCAACGATATTATGTTTTTCCTGTTGCTGTTTTTCCTGATTATTTCCACCATGGCAACATCGTCGGCTATTCGGGTGTTGTTGCCGCAGGCTTCCACAGCCCAAAACATTGTCAGCAAAAGAAACATCCAGTTGGCCATCACCAAAGATATGCGCTGCTATCTCGACAATAAAGAGATTCCTTTCGACGAACTTAAACCTGCGCTGACAGAAATCGTGGCAACAAAAACCGCCGAACAGGAAATCGCCATCGCGCTTCAAGCAGATAAGGAGCTAAGCCTCCAACAAGTGGTGGACGTGATTAATATCGGAAATGAATTGGGCGTGAAGATGGTGCTGTTTGCGAAGAAGAATCGTTGAGACGAAAGCGCCTCGATGATTTTGTTTTTTTGAGAATCCAGACTCAATGTTGAATGTTTTTTACTTTTGCACAGCTATTATCATAAATAATACTAACAGAAAGGAAATTTCTATCGGAAAATAATGTTTTTCCATAAGAACTGCTTTATCTTTGTACTGTGTTTTTCATGGTATTAGATTTAAAGAAGTTAACAAAATCAAAATTTTTGAAGAAGAGGTTGCCGAGATGGTAACCTCTTCTTTTTTAGTTATCTTTCACCCGACAATATTAATACCAAACTGAAATTAGTTTACATTATTTATTCTGCTTACAATGATTGAGATTCAGCTATTGAGATTTAAAATAAATAAAACTAATGAGTGTTCTGTACTTAATTTGATTGTTATTGAGAAATTTGCAGGAATCAAATAAAAAATGTAGGTTTGCGACCTTAAATATATGATAGTATATGCGTTGGATAAATTATGGGATATTAATAAGTATGTTTGGGGGATTTTTTATTTCCTGTACTCAAAAACAAGTATTTACGGTTGAGGGTGTTGTGAAAAATGCAACGGACTCGGTACTTTACCTGGAAAACATTGGAGTATCTGCCATTGCGGTGCTGGATTCCGTAAAATTGAAAGCGGACGGGAAGTTTACATTTACGCAAGAACGCCCGTCCATTCCGGATTTTTACCGCCTGCGAATAGCAAATCAATGGATTAATCTGGCTATTGACTCTACAGAAACGATTGCAGTCCATGCAGACGCCGCTTCCGGCTACGCAAAGGGATATAATATCGAAGGATCGGAAGATGTTCAAAAAATAAAAACATTGACGCTTTTGCATCTACAAGTCAGCGAAGCATACAACCGGTTCATAGAAACACTGCAACAGAGTCCGCTATCGCAAGAGGCATATTCTTCGGAAATTATGAAAATCTTACAACCTTATCGGGAAACTGCCCAAGAGTATATTTATGAAAATCCGGCTTCGACAACTGCTTATTTTGCGTTATTCCAGCAAATCAACAATCTATTAATTTTTGACCCTTATAACGAAAAAGATAACCGGCTGTACAGTGGCGTAGCTACCAGTTGGGATTTGAAATACGAAAACCATCCGCGAGCAAAACAGTTGCACAACATTACGGTGAGCGCTTTGCAAGAAATAAGAAGAAGTAAGTCTCACCGCATCAGTAATATAGAAGTCAAAGACGTCATCTCTTATTTTGAAATATCGCTGCCGGATGCTCGCGGAAATATCATTAATCTTTCCGACATCATCCCAAAAGAAAAAATTATCCTGTTGGATTTTACGGCCTATCAAGCACAGTTTTCGCCTTTACACAATATGAATTTAGGCAGCCTGTATGAAAAATACTACGACAAAGGCTTAGATATTTTTCAAGTTTCGCTGGATGCAGATTTAAATTTCTGGCAAAATGCGTCGGACAATATTCCATGGTATGCCGTGAGAGATCCGGAAACCGTATATTCCCAAACAGCAGCAAGATACAATGTAGAAAAATTGCCAACAACATTCATTATCAACAGAAAAGGAGAGATTGTATTGCGTGTGGAACAAGATGCAGAACTGGAAAAAGAAATAAAGAAGATGTTGTAAAGCATGGAATTTTATTTGTTTTCCACGAAAAGAAAACCTACCTTTGTAGTCAAATTTAATATTTCCGGTTAATGAGGGGAGTCCTGACCAACGGTTGGGATTCTTTTTGTTTATTTTCAAAAACCGGATAAAGACTAAAATTAACTATAACTTAAAATCAGGTAAATTATGGCAATAAGTTACATGACCGAAGACGGTTACAAGAAACTAATGGATGAAGTCACTTATTTGGAAACCGTCAAGCGACCGGAAATATCAAGACAAATTGCGGAAGCCCGGGATAAAGGAGATCTTTCGGAAAACGCAGAATATGATGCCGCCAAAGAAGCGCAAGGCCTCTTGGAAGCCAAAATCTCTCAACTAAAAGGATTGATTGCAAATGCCCGTCTCATCGACGAGAGTCAAATAACGACCGATGTAGTTCAAATCATGAACAAAGTCAAAATCAAAAATGTGAAAAACAACCAAACAATAACTTACACGCTGGTATCCGAAAGCGAAGCAAACCTGAAACAGGGAAAGATTGCGATCAATACGCCCATCGGAAAGGGTTTGTTGGGCAAGAAAGCCGGAGAAATTGCGGAAATCAAGGTTCCGTCCGGTGTGATGTCATTTGAAATTGTCGAAATTTCATTGTAAGTATACATTAATATAAATAATCTTCATGTTTTAAGTTTTCACATCTTATGTCAACCCTGTTCAGCAAAATCATCGCCGGTGAAATTCCCTGCTATAAAGTGGCGGAAAATGAAAAATTCTACGCATTCTTAGATATTAATCCTCTGACTAAAGGACACACACTGGTTGTTCCCAAGCAGGAAACAGACTACATTTTCGACTTGCCGGACGAATTATTAGCCGATATGATGCTGTTTTCCAAACAAGTAGCCTTTGCCATAGAAAAAGTGATTCCATGCAAACGAATTGGGATGACAGTTATCGGTCTGGAAGTTCCCCACGCACATATTCATCTGATCCCCATTAATAAAGAGGCCGATATGTTTAACCGCCACAAATTAGTCTTGGAAAAAGAAGCGTTCGAAGCGATTGCCGAGGCCATTGCGGCAGCATTTTTGGGATGATTCAGGTGTAAAAATGATACAACTACCCTGATACCCTTAAAAATCGATTAACAAATAGCAAAATATTCTAAAGTGTGTGCAAAACGTGTGCAACAAAAAAGAAACAGCCGCTTATGTAATCTCATAAACGACTGAGTATCCAGCTCTTCCTCTTGGACTTGAACCAAGGACCCTCTGATTAACAGTCAGATGCTCTAACCGACTGAGCTAAGGAAGAATTTTTGTTCTTTTCTTAAATTGCGATGCAAAAGTAGTGGTAATTTTCCAAATATGCAATATCTTTGCAAAAAAAAAATTTCAAATGAAAATATTAGGAATGGGCAATGCCTTAGTAGACGTGTTGGCGAAACTGGATGCCGACGATACCCTGACAGCGTTAGACCTCGCCAAAGGAAGTATGCAACTAATTGATGTAGAGCGACGGAATCACATATTCTCCCGGATTCAACATCTACCGCAAGAAATGACGGCCGGAGGATGCGCCTCCAATACACTGGCCGCACTGGCAAAACTGGGACTGCATGTCGGATTTGTCGGAAAAGCTGGAAATGACGCTTATGGGAAGTTTTATCTTCAGGATCTGGACACGATAGGCGTACATACGCATATTATTCAGGAGCAAGCAGCATCCGGTACGGCTATGGTATTGATCTCTCCCGGCGGAGAGCGAACTTTTGGGACATACCTTGGCGTGTCGGCCGAGTTATCGGCGGCAGATCTCTCGGAAGATGTTTTCCGTCCATACAGCTACTTTTACATTGAAGGATATTTGGTCCAAAATCCGGAACTGATCACTTCTGCAATTAAAATGGCTAAAAGATTGGGAATGAAAGTAGTCATAGACGCCGCCAGTTACAATGTAGTAGAAGCCAATAAAGATTTCTTCCAACAAATGATCGATGAGTATGTAGATATCGTTTTCGCGAATGAAGAAGAAGCGAAAGCCTTGACCGGACTGGAGAATCCTCAGGACGCTATTCGCCGGATAGCGGAAAAAACAGAAATCGCTGTCGTCAAAATTGGAGCCAAAGGCGCGTTAGCCATGCGAGGCGATGAATTAGTGAACGTCCCCGCCATACAGACAACGGTTGTAGACACCACTGCCGCAGGAGATTACTATGCTGCCGGCTTTATATACGGTCTGTCTAAAAATCTAAGTTTGACACAATGCGCTCAATCGGGAGCCTTATTGGCTGCTCACATCATCGCCGTGGTCGGCACTCGCCTGAACGATTATTCATGGCAACAGATCAAACAGGAGTTATTAAAATATTGAATATGCGAAATATACTTTTCAGCCTTTTCATTTTTTTGAATATCGCTTTTCTTGCTGCTCAACAGCAGGATAATCATCGATCGGAACTGGCCAAGAACCTGGATATCTACAACTCCCTGATGAAGGAATTGGATTTGTTCTACGTCGACAGCATCCAACCGAACAAACTGATTCCCGACGGAATCAATCTGATGCTTTCCAAACTGGATCCTTATACGAATTTTATTTCGGAAGAAGATTTGAACGATTTTAAGTTTATGGTCACCGGAGAATACGGTGGCATCGGATCCATCATCACCCAACGGAAGGGAAGAACCTATATCTCAGAACCATACGAAGGAATGCCGGCAGCCCTTGCCGGACTTAAAGCCGGTGATGAGATACTGGCTATCGACGATGTGAAAATAGAACAAATCAAGGAACCGGCCGAAAAACTCAAAGGCATCCCAAACACAAAAGTTAAAATAAAGTACTTGCAAGCAGGCAGTCAGCAACCGCTAACCACGGAAATTCTCCGTAAACGGATACAACTGAATCCGGTAAGCTATCACGGTGTTGTAGGAAACAACACCGGTTACATCTACCTTTCCGGCTTTACGGAACAATGTGCTCAGCAAGTCAAACTGGCGCTGGAAGATCTGAAAAAAAACCGTAAGGTTTCTTCCCTGATTCTGGACTTGAGAAATAATCCCGGAGGAAGTATGGAAGAAGCGATTCAGATCGTCAACCTCTTTGTTCCCAAAGGGAAAATCATTCTTTCAACCAAAGGGAAAGTCAAACAGTGGGACCGGATTTACCGTACAACCCTGGATGCTACGGACGAAGAAATTCCTCTGGTTGTTTTGATTAATGAAAATTCCGCCTCGGCATCGGAAATTGTTTCCGGCGCCATTCAAGACCTCGATCGAGGCGTTTTAATTGGCAGACGCACCTTTGGTAAAGGTCTGGTGCAAACAACCCGTGAACTCCCATTCAACACCAGCCTCAAGGTAACAACGTCCAAATATTACATCCCCAGCGGCAGATGCATTCAGGCAGTCGACTACACGCATCGCAGTCCGGATGGTAAAGTTGGAACTATTCCGGATAGCCTTACTTCCGTTTTTTATACCGAAAAAGGTCGCCCTGTTCGTGACGGGGGCGGTATAACGCCCGATATTAAACTGGAAGAAAAACGGAACCCCAACATCGTTTATTATCTGTTGATGGAATATATCATCTTTGACTATGCCACCCAATGGGTACGCTCCCACCCCACCATAGCGCCGGTCGAAGCATTTGATTTTCCGGAGAAAGACTATGATTCTTTTAAAGCTTTTGTCAAAGATAAAAATTTCACATACGACCGGCAAAGTGAAAAAGCGCTGTCCACTCTCAAGGAAATCATGCAATTCGAAGGCTATACGGAAACCGCATCGGAAGAGCTGAAAGCCCTGGAAAGCAAATTATATCCCGACCTGGATCGAGATTTGGAACTCAACCGGGCATCCATTGTGCAATGTATTGCTCAGGAAATCGTCAAAAGATACTATTATCAGAAAGGAGAAATTATACAAGCCCTGAAGTTGGATGATGATTTGAAGAAAGCATTGGAAATAGTAGATGATATCAATATATATCACCAACTGCTTTCTGTTGCCGAATCTTCAACCGAATAAATGATTCCATAGAGCGTTGTGAAAGTATTCCTGACATCCATATTTGTCCAGTTATTTCTGATGGCCTATGTTTTTTGCCATTTGTGGTATGTTGGACATTCCCGAAAAGGGTGGAAAATTTTTATTTCATGCCTGTTTGCCGTCTTGCTTTCCGGCTATCTTGCCGGATTCTTTTTTCATCAACAGATGAATGATACATTGCTGCATTTCCTATTGTCGGCCTACGGCATTTGGTATGTGGCAGTTATCTATTTCACTTTGTTTTTGTTTGTGATAGATGCAGTGTGGATAGTTCACCGTTTTTTCCCAATTTATCCGATCTGGTGGCGAAAGCATTATCGGAATATTAAAATCGGTCTGTCAGGTTTGATCGCAGGAATCGTTTCCTTCTTCCTGTGTTACGGATATTACAGTTTTTTGCATCCGAAAGTCAAGCATCAAACCATTCATATCCATAAAAAAGCAGGACAGATTGACACGCTGCGTATCGCTTTCGCCGCCGATATACATACCGGATATGTTGTGAATCGCGAACATTTGAAAAAATTTATAGACCTGATCAACGCACAGTCTTGCGACATGATTCTATTGGGAGGAGACATGATAGACTACGATATGCACATTCTGAACGTCCAACAAATGGATGCTGAATTTCGCCGACTGAAAGCGCCGAGAGGAGTATATGCCATATTGGGCAACCATGAGCACCGTTTTAATACGGCAAAGCGGAAAGAATGGCTGGAAAAATGCGGCATAATCGTTTTGCAAGATTCCGTTGCGATGCCCGAAATGGCTTTTTATTTGATTGGAAGGGACGACAAGCACAACAAACAACGGAAATCTTTAGACTACCTGCTCGCCGGCTTAGACAAAAACAAACCGCTGATACTCGCCGACCACCAACCCTTCAATGTCGGCGAAGCGCTTATGCACGGCATTGACTTCATGATGTCCGGCCATACACATAACGGACAGATATGGCCGAATAACATTTGGACGAACAGGTTCTTCGACGGATTTGGCGAAGGATACAAGCGGAAAGGAAATACCCAGTTTTACACAAGTTCAGGCCTGGGCGTCTCCGGCCCACCTTTCCGGGTATTCACAGACTCGGAAATCGTTATATTTGAAATCGTTTTTGCTCCGTAGTTTCCTCAACTCTTTTCAATTTTTAATCCTAACCTGCAATCCCACTTCACTCATTCCCGTCAGGAAATCATCCCGCATGGCTTGCGCGATGGTGTAAACATAGACACCGGACTGAGAGTAGGTAAACCCTGTTTCGTATGGAATGGACAGTTCATAGAGGGAAATTCCCTTTCCATACCATTTCCCGTAATTATCAGCCAACTGACATTCAATGGTATCTCGACGAAGTTCTCCGGAAGGTTTCTGCACGGATACGAAAAGCCAAATGTTTTTATAAGGATACCGATCATTATTTCGTAATGCTATCGATACATTGCAAGGAGAAAGTGTATCACTGACGGAAACTTCAAAACGCACGACGGAATCTCTATGCCAAACGCTTTCTTCTATCGCCTGAAAGCGGCAGAACAGTTCCTGACGAGAGCACGCAACAAGCAATACCGCACAGAATATTAAAAACAAGCCAAACGTTTTCACTGCGGTGCTGTTAATTTTCGTTTTTTTCTCCTCCATTGCCCGTTTTTCTTTCATCGCTCGTTTTCCCGTCTTTGAAACGTTTATTTTTCTTCTTCTTTTTCTTTTTCAGATGGTCGAAACGGGTAAGGCTGTCTTGACCCAGTATGTCGAAATCTTCCTTTTTAGGCGCTTTTTCGTCGGCGTCTTCCGATAAATTCAATGGTTTCTGCCCTCTCTTATTCATACCAATGACTTCGAATGCCCTCGCTGCAGGAATCGTAACCAGATTGGCGGCAAAGTTTTGACTGGTCGAATAAGAGATCAATCCCTTGAACACTTCCGTCTTGAAGTAGTAGTAAGTGGCATCTTTCGTTTCCAGTTGTATTTCTTTCGCAGGGAACTTCTTTTGAGCCTCAAAATAGCTGTCGACTTCATTGTTGAGGCAACATTTCAGTTTAGCGCACTGTCCTGCCAATTTCTGCGGATTCATGGAAATATCCTGATAACGAGCTGCTGCCGTGGAGACAGAGATGAACGAAGACATCCAACTGGAACAGCATAATTCCCGTCCGCAAGGGCCGATTCCGCCTATCCTGCCGGCTTCCTGCCGAGCGCCGATTTGTCTCATCTCAATGCGCACTTTGAATGTATCGGCCAGTAATTTAATCAGTTCCCGAAAATCGACACGATCGTCGGCAATGTAATAAAAAATGGCTTTATTTCCATCGCCCTGGTATTCGACGTCTCCGATTTTCATTTGCAGTTTCAGGTCTTCGGCAATTTTCCGGGAACGGATCATCGTATCGTGCTCTTTCGCTTTAGCCTCTTCGTATTTCTCCATATCTATAGGCTTCACTTTCCGGTAGATACGCTTTACGTCTGTGCCTTCCGTGCGAATACGGTTTTTTTTCATCTGGAGCAAGACTAAGCGGCCGGTAAGCGTTACAGTCCCAATATCATGTCCGGGAGTGGATTCTACGGCAACAACATCTCCTTTTTCCAGCGGAAGCTTGTTGCTGTTCAAATAATAACCTTTGCGTGTGTTCTTAAACTGAACCTCCACATAATTCGTGTATTGTTCCGATTCGGGAATATCACTCAACCAGTCGTAAGTGTTTAATTTACAGTTTTGCCGTTTGTTGCAACCTTTTGCTTTCATGCAACAACAGCTTTTATCTATTCTAAATTCCATGTTATGTTTATTTTTAAGTATGCAAATATACAGGAATTATTTTGTATTTCGGTTAACAAGGATTTTTTTCTGTTTTACTTTTCTGTTTTCACTTTTTTTCTTACCTTTGCCCCGCGATTTGCAAAAAATACAAAATTAATTATTAATCAAGAGTTTATGAACAATTACGAAACCGTTTTCATTTTAACTCCCGTTTTGTCTGACAATCAGATGAAGGAAGCGGTAGAAAAATTCAAAGCCCTGCTCGTTGGAGAAGGCGCCGAGATTGTGAATGAAGAAAGTTGGGGATTGCGTAAATTAGCCTACCCCATTCAAAAGAAAACCACAGGGTTTTATCAGTTGCTGGAATTTAAAGGTGCTCCGACGGTCATTGAGAAGTTGGAAGTCAATTTCCGCCGCGACGAGAGAGTAATCCGTTTCCTCACTTTCCGCCAAGACAAGTTTGCATTGGCTTATGCAGAAAAGAGAAGAAACAAAAAACAACAGATTAAAGAAACTAAGGAGGTTTAAATCATGGCAGGTAACAATCCAGAAATCCGGTATTTAACGCCGGTATCCGTAGAAGTTAAGAAGAAAAAATATTGCCGTTTCAAAAAGAGCGGCATCAAGTATATTGATTACAAAGATCCTGAATTTCTGAAGAAATTTCTGAACGAGCAGGGAAAAATACTTCCCCGCCGCATCACCGGAACATCACTGAAATTCCAGCATCGGGTGTCTCAAGCCGTCAAAAGAGCACGCCATTTGGCTTTGCTCCCTTATGTAACCGATTTAATGAAATAATAAAAAAAGGAGGAACAGAATTATGCAAGTTATATTGAAAGAGGATGTTACCAACTTAGGTTACAAAGATGATATCATTACCGTGAAAGACGGTTATGGAAGAAATTTCCTGATTCCACAGAAAAAAGCGATCATTGCTTCCGAATCGGCTAAAAAAGTATTGGCCGAAAACCTTCGCCAACGAGCGCATAAATTGGAACAAATCAAGAAAGATGCACAGGAACAGGCGAATCAACTGGAAGGTATTACTTTGGTTATCGGTGCAAAAACAAGTTCGACGGGAACAATCTTTGGTTCCGTAAGCAACATCCAAGTGGCCGACGAACTGAAAAAGAAAGGCTTTGACATCGACAGAAAGAAAATCGTTATCAAAGATTCCGTGAAGGAAGTGGGTAACTACAAAGCTATCCTGAAACTTCACAAGGAAATATCCGTTGATATACCTTTTGAAGTGGTTTCCGAGTAATCTCGGGTAAAATAAATTCATACTAAAAGCCAATCTTGGAAGAGGTTGGCTTTTAGTTATAAAAGGAACGAAAATATTTTCTTTAAAATTTAAGGCTCATGGGAAATATAAGGAATTTTATCAAAAAATATTCGTTTGAGGAGATTATTCTTTTGCTGATCGTTGCATCGGGAGCAATATTGTCATTGTACCAGTATCTTGTTAACAGAAGTTTATGGCTCGATGAAGCATGTTTGGCGCTTAATATTATCCAAAAAAGCAGTATAGAACTTCTGCAACCGCTCGATTACGATCAAGCCGCTCCTTTATTGTTTTTGCAAATAGAAAAACTGTTTTCAATGTTGATACCAAACTCGGAATATGGATTACGGCTTTTCCCTTTGTTGTGTTTCCTTGCATCCATCTGGTTTTTCTATCAAATCGTCAAACGACATACATTTAATTTTTATGCGAAAGTAACAGCATTATCCATCTTCGTTTTTAATAGTTCACTCCTGTATTATTCGAGCGAGATAAAACCTTATATAACGGATGTAACGGTCATGCTGGCAATTTTTTATTTTGCACAGAAAGATTACAAAAAGGAAACTGTAAAGTATTATATACTGGGAATCATTGGTATGCTTTCGTTTTTTCTGTCCACCGTAGCGCCAATAATATTGTTAACTTGTGGATTTTATCTGCTTTATGATAAATTTTTCGTAAACAAAAAGAAAAAATGGAAACCCCTGTTATTGTTAGCCGCAAGTTGGTTATTTGCATTTTTTCCGTATTATGTTTTAGTTGTTCATAATCATCCTGCGAAAGATTTTATGGTAGATTACTGGTCAACGGAAAAAGGTTTTCTTCCGCTTGACAGTTCTATTTTTGAATACCTGTTGACCAGACTTCATTGGACACTACGTTCGCTATCCTCCTTTAATGTGCCTTTCAATACATGGGTTGGATGGGGTATGTACATATTGTTTTTTGCAGGTATTTATTACATGATTTGGAAAAAACAGATACTTCTTATGTTGTTTATATGTATGCCTGTTTTAGTCCATTTGTTTTTGTCTGTTTTGAAAATATACCCTTATGCTGTGTATAATTCTTCATTGGGGCTCAAATTTATTGTATATACCTTACCCAATCTGATAATTATTTGTTCTATTGGATTTGGATTGATCGCACATCTCATTTATTCCAAATTGAAAATAAAAGAATATCAAATTCTCGTTATCTTCATACCAATCATGTTTTTTCTGCTTCAAATTCCTGATAAAAGAGATATAGGAGCAAAAAAGACCATAAATTACATAGCCGAAAATATCAAAGAAGACGAGCATCTCTATGTCATGAATACAATAGCGAATGAATTTAGATATTATAGCGACATCGGATTTGCAAAGATTAAAAAAGAACAAATTTGTGGTTATACAACGGGAATCCGTACTTCGGATGCGTTAGTCAATACAATCGATGAAATAAAGCAATTGCGTGGGAAATATTGGATATTTTTTCGTGTTTATGATGACGAAGAAGATTATATCGCTAATGGTCTTGAGACTCTCGGTTATAAAGAAATAAAAAGATTTAGAAATCTTGGAACGGCGGTGTTTCTGTATGATTTCAGTGAAAATCCAAGCAATCAGGCTTTTGAATGACTTTATTGCAACGATTCTTGTCTTCTTACCTCCACCGCATCTACCGGAAACTCATAAAAGTTATCCGCCCCCTTACCAAGCATGATTTGGTCTAAAATAATGTAAGGCGACAAGGCAGTAACGGAAATCGTTATTTTCCCCGCTTTCGGGAAAGTATATGGAACAATAGAGATAGCTTGTCCTCGCAATACGTTCTGTTTCCATGTTTCACTACGTCCGACAACGCTGTAATCCCATTCGTGGATTGTTTCTCCATTAATTGATAAAGCGATTTTCATGCCTTTGCCATTCACATCGTGGTTGGGGAGAACGCCTGTCTTTATCCAGTATTCGCCGGCTTCGGGAATATCGAATGTAAACCGGAGCGAATATCCCTGTTTCATTTGTACGGCAGAAAAGCTATGCCCCAAGCCTTCGATGATTGTTCCGTTTTCCGGCAGATTATCCGCTTGCGATGCGTTCAGCGCTTGTGTAAAATCGTTTTTATCACTTGCCGGCTGTTGGACGGAAGACTGTTGGACGGAAGTCGATTCAGTCGATTCAGAAAACGTGGGTTTATCAAAAACCGGCAGTTTACGCGGTTGAAAATCCATGATTCGCTTCCATTTGCCGTTTTCCATGCAGTTGTAGTCGGCGGTTATCTTTTCTATTTCCCGGTATGCCTGCATGCTTTTTGCCGCATTATTTTCTTTTTGTATCGTATCTGTTTCCCAACGGGATAGTTGGGCGTACAACCACTTTTGATTTATCAGCGAAGCGCCGCGAACGGGATATTCCACCAATTGGAAAAAAGCGCTTTGCCTGTGCGCCGGAATCGTTTGCTTAATTTGTTGTACAGCAACTTCCAGCAAGCGATAATCCTGTATCCTGCGTTGCAGTTCATTCCGGAAATCCGGATGATATTCGGAATCCTGTACCGGCGTCAATTGGCGGGGATAGCCCGGTTCTTCCACACGACTCCAAGCGGTATGTTCGGGCTTTCGGAAATTTGCCAACCGGTAATATTCCTTTATGATACCGGTAATTTCCGTCGACAGATTACTTCCAAATTCACGTGCCGCCCAATGTTGCAGATGATCGAACGTAGAGACGGGACACGCTTCTTCCTGACCGATGTTCCATGCCAAATCCAGGAAATATTCCGTCAGGTATTCGGCGGGTTTAATATCGCCTGCGTTCAGCATCCATAGCTTATTTGCACCGTGCTCATACGCACGCTGCATTTCGGTGTAAATCAGTGCGGGCGAAGTGGAAGCTAACCAGAGATAATCGTGCGGACGTCCCCAATAGGAAACATGATAATAGACACCTGCGCCTCCGCTGCGTTGTTGCTCCCGGTCATTGCTCAATCGGCGGATATAGCCGTAATTATCGTCACACCACACAAGTGTAACATAATCGGGTACCTCCAAGCCTGAATCATACACTTCCAATACTTCCTTGTAAGGTACAAATTGCTGCGGCACATCGGCAGGGTTTTTATTGACATATTTCTTGATTAATTCGGTTTGGTCGGCAATGACCTGCTTGAGGGCGTTTTTGTATTCTTCGACGGTTTTTACTCCCTGCATCATTCCGTCGTGCTTGCCACGCATACCTATGGTGAGAATATTGTCCGAATGAGGTAATTCCTCTAATCTTTCAGACCAATAGTTTAAAATTTCGTTTCGATTTATCCGGTAATTGTATTCACCTTTACCTGCCTTGTCCCATTCGGATGCCGAGTTGCGCATCATAGGCTCGCAATGAGACGTTCCGACTACAATGCCGTATTTTTCGGCTATTTGTCGATTACCTTCCACAAAATAGAACGGTACAGTACATTCGTGCATGGCAGGCCAAATCGTATTGGCGCGCAAGCGCAGCAAGAGTTCAAAAATCTTTTCGTAGGCTTCGGGGCCGACAGCGCCTTTCTCCGATTGCGGGGCGAGCGTTTGTGTTGCCCACGGCATTAATCCCCAATCTTCGTCATTAATAAATATACCCCGGTATTGCACCGAAGGCGCTTCTTGCACGGTTGTTTCGGGAAACGAAAAAGACTGTGCTTTTGCAGGTTTTACATCTGCAAAATAGTGCCATGGCGAAACGCCAATCATTCGCGATAATTCCAACAGGCCGTAGGCTGTTCCGCGAGGATCGCTACCGGCAATAATCAAACACTCAATTGAACATTCGCGGTCGCCATCCTTCAAAGTTGTCAGTTGAAAAGTTTCCCATTTACCTGAAATCGCCGACAAATCTATTTTTCTGCTTTTTATTAACCGGTCAATTTCCTTGCTTTGTCCTATCGTTCCGGCAATAATCTGAACATTGTTTCGATTTTCGGATCGTTGTAAGATGGCGTCAAAGACGGTTTGTACATCTTCTTGCAAAAGCGCCACTGCCGTCTGAACCACTTGTTTTTCATTTTGATCTACATGAATAGAAACGGTGCGGTTGGTTTCAAATAAAACCCCGGCGCACACGCTGTTACCTATTGAGCTAACAACGAACAGCAGAGTGATGATGCATACTGTTTTCATTTGATTTTTATTGTATCCATGACTATTCTTTCCAAACGCTAACTCCTGCACAGGAGATGTTTTTTCCTCCTATAATATACTTCGTATTTGCCTGCAACGGTAGCGTATATGTTTTATCGGCGTAATTCACTGCTATGCCGAAGCCGTCGCGGTACTCGATATGCAGCCCGGCCGGTAAATCCTGCAATGGAATAGACAAGCGGGCATACAGTTTTTTCAGCACAGCTTTTTCCATTTGTCCGTCCCTGGAATCCACGCCGATGTAGGTAAGCGTACCTTTCCCCAAACGTCGGAAAGTAATGGCGGGGCGTCCTTCGTAGAAATCGCCCGAATAAGTCGCCCATGTTTCTGTGTCATTTTCGGGAATTAATACTTCGCCCCAACTTGTCCATAGATATTTTTGTCTGTCGAATACTACGTTATCCGGCGTTTGCGGGAGTAATAAATCATAAAAATCGATTTTCGCACCTATCAACGAATAGATCGGTGCGGCAAAAGGCGCTTCAAACAATTGTCCGGTGCGGTTTTTATGCCCGGTGCGGCAGGTTAAAACCAGGTTGCCGCCACGTTCCACGTATGTTGTCCAACGCTTCACCAGTTCCTCGTCGATCATTTCGTAAGCGGGCGCTATGATAACCGGATAGTTTGAAAAATTGTTTCGTTCATCCAGAAAATCTACCGGTGCACCGAAAGATTTCAGGGCATTGTAATAGTGATTGATGTGCCGTTCGGTATTCCATTCGCTTGTCTGCGGGTTTCTGCTCATTTCCCAAGCGTTTTCGTGGTTGTAAAGTATGCCGGTGCGCCGTTTTTCGTAGGCGGCGGGATTGTTGGCGCCTTCGCTGTAATGCTTGCGCAGTTCCTTTACTTCTTTGATAAATCCGGCATATTCCAAACCGCCCGGCGTAGGCGTGACACCGTCGGCGCCAACAATGCCGTAATGATATAACTCCGTTCCGTAAGTGGGCTGGCGATAACGGTAAGTACACACAAACCGGCTGCCTCCGCTAAACACCTGCCACAACCACAGGCGTACCGCGCCGGGTAACGGTTGCGGGTTGATGCGTCCCCAGTTGACTTGTCCGGGTTGCAGTTCCATCACACCGTAAACACCGTCGATGGTGCGGAAAAAATCATTGGCTTTGGCAATCCGTTCTACGGGGCCCAGTCGATAACCTTTGCGACCGATGCCATAATTTTCGCCAAATACCATGTAGCGGGTATAAGAATGAAAATTCAGTTCGTTGCTTTTCCGCAGATGTCCGTCGCTGTATTCGGGGATGTAGTTAGTTGTAATCCACTGATTGTTGCCGCAATGGCGCCGGATAGTATTTGTCTGCTCGTCCAGAAAGGAAGTCATTTCTTCTGTCGAAAAACGGTTGTAGTCGAGTATCTGATGCGAATTCATAAACATCTGCGAGAGACGCGGAATATTAATCTCGTCAAAACTGCTGTATATTTGGCTCCAGAAAGCCGCTCCCCAAGCTTTGTTCAAGGGTTGAATATCTCGGTATTTGTTTTTCAGCCATTGGCGGAAACGTTTTTGGGCATCCTGTCCGTAATCGTGAGCGGGACGGGGTTCATTGTCCAATTGCCAGCCGATGATGCGGGTATCATTCCCGTAGTGTTGCGCCAGTTTGTCAATCATACTCAGAGAATATCTCCGGAAATAATTGTTGGAAACCGACGGATGTTGACGTGCACCGTGGTCTGCATGTGTTCCGCTTTCGTTTTCAATCAGGATATCGGGATGTTCGCGCACCAGCCAAACCGGCGGTGTGGCAGTCGAGGTACACATGATCACCTTCAATCCGTTGCGGGCGGCCATGTCGATCGCACGGTCGAGCCAGGCGAAATTGTAAACTCCTTCAGACGGTTCGAGTTGCGCCCATGCAAACTCGGCATAATGCACGAAATCGAAACCAAGCGCTTTGATTTGTTTGAGGTCGCGTTCCCATTGCGATTCGTCCCAATGTTCGGGATAATAATAGACGCCGGTAATAGTCAAGTCACTGGGGTCGAAAAATTGGGAAGGATGAATCTTATCGTACTTCATATTTTCTTCCGTGATATTTTCTACATGGATGGCTTTTTTTACAAATTGCTTCACCATTCCGACATGTATGTTTCGTATTTCTACGTTTTTCACCGGGAGTTTGGCGTCGCCTTTCAGTTCATAGATAGCATCGGTCGTTTCGCAATATACATTTTCCAAATGGACGCCTTCTATGCGGGTGATGCGTTCTTCGTAGGTAGGAACGAGGGTTTTCCATTGATAAAGGACATCGGTGTCGATTTCGAGTAAGCGTTGCGTAGTGCCCGATGTTACATTTTTCATGTAAATATTTTCGACAAATCCGCCTCGCCGGTGATTGGTTTTGATGAAAAAGAAACGGTCTACCGATTTCGGCGCCGAACAATCGTGCAGGTAGATATTGCGGATGCCTCCCGACAGTTCGCTGCCGATACCCAGCAACGTGTGTCCGGCAAGCACGTTACAATGACGAATGACAATGTTTTCGCAGGGCGTATTCAATCGCCAGGCATCGCGGTTGCGTCCCGACTTGATCACTACAGCATCATCTCCCTGGTCGAAGGTACAGTGTTCCACTAAGAAATTGCGACTCATTTCAAAGTCGATCCCGTCGTTGTTGTGTCCATGCGCCTTGACGTTCAAGTGACGGACAAGTCCGCCGTCGCACAGATACAGGTGAATAGTCCAGAAAGGACTTTCTCGTATGCTGAATCCGTCCAGCAAGACATTTTTGCATCGATTGAAATGAATCAGGTGGGGTCGCAGGTTGTTATCGCCTTCCGCCATCCGGCGCTGTTCTACCGGTACATCGGTCGATGCCATGGTATAAAGCTTTTTCAATGCCTCCAAATGCGCCTGGGGACGGGGAAACCATTTTTTCCAAGTAGTCATTTGAGGCTTTAACATTCCTTTTCCCGTAATGGCAATATTTTCACAATTGAAGGCATAGACTAAGGGTGAATAGTTGTAACATTCCATTCCTTCCCATGAGGTCATAACGGCAGGCAGGTAATCGTTGGGATTATCGGTAAAACTCAATATAGCGTTTTCTTCCAGGTGCAGATTGACGTTGCTTCTGAAGTGAATGGGACCTGTCGCCCATGTTCCCGCGGGGATGATGACACGACCGCCTCCAGCTTTGTTACAGGCGTCAATTGCTTGGGCTATGGCGTGGCTGTTATTTGTTTCTCCGCCCTCAACTGCGCCGAAATCCGCAATCGAAAAATCCTGTTGCGGGAAACGGAAAACGCGGATGAACGGCATTAGAAAAGGTGCATTGACTGTTACAGAATCGTAAGGGACGGGATTATAGACCGTATCTTGGAGCGCCATGTTCGAATTGCCGACGGGAAAGACGGCTATTCTCTCTTTCGACGTAAACGAAAGGCAGATAAGAGCTAATAAGAAACTCAGCGTAGAGATTTTTTTGTTCATTATTATCTGTTTTATGATCTATTGTTTTGTCTGCAAAGAAAGGTAAAAAAAATGAGCGATTCATGGAAAATTATACAAATTCATGGATAATTTTACGCATGAGTGGATATCTAACGGTTAAAATTTAGCCGGTCAGTTGCGAAATATATAGATTTCACTACTGACCGGCTAAATTTTAACCTGCACAAAGTATAATTCTTAGTTTTCGACGAAACGGGGGAATGCAGATGACGCGAATAACACAGATTTTATAGATTTATCCCGCATGGATTAATCTTTTTCTTTGAGCGCTTTCAGTTCTTCCAGACTTTTTAATACGGAACCGATGTTTTTGTCGTAAACCCTCCGATAGTACCAATATAAGAATAATCCGCAAAAGATTATCATGCACGACAATACAATCCAAAGAAACACACTAACTTTTGCTTCGGCATAATAAAACACGGCAATAACCGTAATAATGAACAGAGCAATTATACTGATTATTTTTTCCCATTTCACCTGAAGATTGTACCGGTTGACGTAATAAATATTATTACTGACGCTTTTTGCAAAATCGAATTTCATTAATCCGTAAATTTTGTACGAATACCATATTACACTTATCGCCAAAAGAACGATGGCATAAATCAGTGCAAAAAGGGCAAGTTTGTTTTCAAAACGTTCTAAAAAGTTCCATATCACAGGAATGAATACAATACTTCCCACCACATTGAATACATCCCAATTCAGTAACCTGTTAACCGATTTATTGGCTTTACCCTGTATGATTTCCAAAATAATTGTCTCTTTCAAGAGGTCATTTTCCTTTAACCGGCTGTCCAATGCAGCCCATGTTTTTTTTAATTCATCCAATTCCATGTTCTTTTGATTTTAAAGATTTGACATTTTTCTTAATTTATCTTTGATTCGATTCAGTTTTGAAGCTATGTTGCCGACAGTCAATCCGGTAATATCGGCGATTTCCTGATAGGGTTTTTCTTCCAGATAAAGCAGGATAATCGTTTTTTCCATCGTTTTAAACCGGTTAATCAAACGGTACATTTCTTGAATCTCTTCATCCATACTTTCCTGTTTTACCAGCGATTCGGCAAGCATCGCTACGGGAATACTCTGCTTCGGACGGTTTCGGTCTTTTCGCATAACCGATATACAGGTATTCATGGCTACCCGGTAAATCCAGGTGGATACGGAACATTCATTCCTGAATTTTGCAAAACCTGTCCAAAGATTACAAATAACCTCCTGATATAAGTCGGCAAGAGGAAATTCTTCCGACATATAGAAAGAGCAGACTTTATAAATTACCCGTTCATGTTGTTGGATGATTTCGATAAATGCACGTTCTATTCCAATCTTGTCCATCATTTTATGTTTTTTCTATTAGACGCAAAAAATAGAAAAAACTTGCAGAAGGTTCAAAAAAAATAGATAGTTTTATGTTTACTCAAGCAAGACGGTGATGTTGATCTCGTGAGACGGTAATGTTGATCTCGTGAGACGGTGATATTGATCGCATGAGACGGTTATCTCGCGACGTCAACATCACCGTCTCGCGAGATCAAGACGGTTATCTTGCGAGATCAAGATAACCGTCTCAAAAACCCCTTATCTGGACAGCGTTTCGACGGCTGTAAAAGTCGCTTTTTTCAAAGCTTCCTTCAACGTTTCCGACGCGGAAAAACGGATATTCACATGTTTAATTTGTGTTGTTGTCACTTCCGTTTCTGTTGCCACACCCTCACTGCTAACCGTCAGACGGAAAGAGCCTAATTCACCCAGTTGCACGGTTTTCCCGTTGAGCAAATAGTCAGTTAGCACCTTGTACAGTTGGGCAATGGCAAATTCCGCTTCCTTGGGATTCAGTGTGGTCTCGTCTGCGATGCGCTTGGCGACCTCCTTTTCCCGGATCAGTCCCGTGCTTTTCAATACGGGATACCACAACTTGGGATCTCCCGGCCTGGCCGGGTTTCCCCTCTCTACCTTGTTATATAAAATAGACATAATACAGATATATTAATCCTCTGCTCTTATGGCTTCGCAGGTCTTGCCCCGTTTTTGAAATGGTTACCGGACTCCATTAAAAATCATTCTAATCGCAGTTCAGTCAAAAAAGTTGCTGCTCAAGCCTTCCTTTTTAAAAAATACCCTCCCGCCATCAGTAGCAGAATACCGAGGCCATCCGTTATAGGAACGTGGCTCCCATGACCGTTGCCAACGCCGCCGGGCGCTGCCGTCAAGGTGGATTGGGAGGAATTATCAAATAGACCGATGCTACTGCTCGATGAGGAGGATAACAGTTCTTGTTTCGTCTCGCCTGTCTGTGTGAATGAGGTCGATG
>JAISFI010000318.1 GCA_031263685.1 Dysgonamonadaceae bacterium
TTGAATCTGCTGAAAAAAGACAGCAACACAAAGGCCAGTTTAGTCTCCAAACGTCTGAAAGCTGCTTGGAATAAAGATTATATTATTCAATTACTCCGTTTTTAATGCGTTGACCCTGAACCTTCCTCACACATTTTTCACTTTTCACTTTTCACTTTTCATTTAAAACCGTACCTTTGCCGGAAAATCGTAAAAATGAGCATGCTTGAATTAAGTGAACAGGAAATTTTCCGCCGTAAAAGTTTGGAAGAATTACGACGGTTAGGCATTGAGCCATATCCGGCTGCGGAATATACAACAAATGCATATTCGGACGACATCGTCGCCGGTTTTAGAGATGAGGAAACCCCTCTGCGTCAAGTATCCGTAGCGGGACGTATCATGAGTCGCCGCATCATGGGAAAAGCTTCTTTCCTGGAGCTGCAAGATGCGAAAGGGAGGATTCAGATTTATATATCACGGGATGATATTTGTCCGGAAGAAGACAAAGAATTGTATAACACCGTTTTCAAAAAACTGCTGGATATTGGCGATTTTATCGGAATTACGGGCTATGTGTTTCGTACGCAGACGGGACAAATTTCCGTTCATGCGCAAACGCTGACAGTACTCTCCAAGTCCCTTCGTCCCCTGCCCATCGTAAAGATGAAAGACGGGGTGGTTTATGATGCCTTTTCCGATCCGGAAATGCGCTATCGTCAACGCTACGTCGATCTCATTGTTAACGAAGGCGTTAGAGATATTTTCCTCAAACGGACACAGGTATTCAATTCCATGCGCGAATTTTTCAACAGGAAAGGATATATTGAAGTGGACACCCCCGTGCTGCAAGCTATTCCCGGAGGCGCGGCTGCACGTCCTTTCATCACGCATCACAATGCACTGGATATTCCGCTCTATCTGCGGATTGCCAATGAACTGTACCTGAAAAGGCTTATCGTTGGCGGTTTTGAAGGCGTCTATGAGTTTTCCCGAAACTTCCGCAACGAAGGGATGGACAGGGTACACAACCCGGAATTTACGGTGATGGAGATATATGTTTCCTATAAAGATTATCATTGGATGATGTCTTTTACCGAACAATTGCTGGAAAAAATCGCTCTGGATGTATTGGGAACTACAGAAGTCAAAGTCGGCGGAAACATCATCAGCTTCAAATCTCCTTACAAACGAATTTCTATGATTGATGCCATCCGGGAAAATACTGGTATAGACTTGAGCGGAATGGACGAAGACCAACTGAGAGAAGTTTGCCGGAAATTGAATATCGAACAGGACAAAACGATGGGAAAAGGCAAGCTCATCGACGAAATCTTCGGCGCCAAGTGCGAAGGCAACTATATCCAGCCCACTTTCATTACCGACTATCCGGTAGAAATGTCGCCCCTCTGCAAAAAGCATCGGGACAATCCCGAACTGACAGAACGTTTCGAGTTGATGATTAATGGAAAAGAAATCGCTAACGCTTATTCGGAACTCAACGATCCCATCGATCAGCGACAACGTTTTGAAGAACAACTCAAACTTTCGGAAAAAGGAGACGACGAAGCCATGTTCATTGACCAGGATTTTCTGCGCGCTCTGGAATATGGCATGCCGCCTACATCCGGCATGGGTATAGGCATGGACCGCTTAGTGATGCTATTGACAGGACAATCGACCATACAGGAAGTGCTCTTGTTTCCGCAAATGCGTCCCGAATCTTGAATCTGTAATCCGTAATTCGTATGAAATATCCTGGTAAAATAGCCATTATGGGCAGTGGAAGTTGGGCTACGGCGCTGGCAAAGATTGTCCTTGTCACACAACAACACATTCACTGGTATATGCGCCGAACGGATAGAATTGAAGCTTTTCGGCAGTTGGGGCATAATCCGGCTTACTTGTCCTCCATCAGTTTTGACCTCAGCAAGATCACTTTTTACAGCGATATCAATGAGGTAATCAAAGATTCCGATACCCTGATATTCGCCACACCTTCTCCTTATTTGAAAGAACATTTGCAGAAAGTAAGTGTAGCATTGTGCGACAAATGTATTGTTTCGGCCATCAAGGGAATTGTTCCAGAGGAAAATTTGATTGTTTCGGACTATTTTTCCTCGTTTTACCATGTTCCGCTTGAAAAGATTATTGTGATCGGAGGACCTTGCCATGCAGAGGAAGTTGCATTGGAACGCCTTTCCTATCTCACGATCGCCTGTATGGACATGTCCTGTGCCGGTGATTTTGCCGACGTTATCTCCAACCGGTTTATAAAAACCAATATCAGTCAGGATATTTCCGGAATAGAATATGGCGCCGTCCTGAAAAATGTATATGCCATTGCCAGCGGAATTTTTCATGGCTTGAAATATGGCGACAACCTCCATGCTGTATTTATCTGTAATGCCATACAGGAGATGAAACGCTTTTTGGATGCCGTGTTGCCGATAAACCGGAGAGTTACCGATTCGGCCTATTTAGGAGATTTATTGGTGACATCGTACTCCCGTTTCAGCCGCAATCGCATTTTCGGCACCATGATTGGGAAGAATTATTCGGTCAAAACGGCTCAACTGGAAATGGAGATGGTTGCCGAAGGGTATTATGCTACCAAATGTATTAAAGAAATTAACGAGAAATATAAGGTCGATATGCCTATTCTGGATACAGTTCACCGCGTGTTGTACGGAAAAAAGAATGCAGATTCCGAATTTATGCGGTTGACGGAAAGGCTGAATCCTAATATGCCCATACAATGAGGTATTTGAATTATTCAACTAAAAAACAATAAGCAATGAAAAAAATCAAACTTAACATTGGCAAAGCTTTCGGTGTCATCACCCGGGCACAGGTAAACGCGCAGGCATCTGCTGCAGAAAACAGTATCGCTTCCTTACACGACGGAAACGGAAAAGGGAATGATTTTCTCGGTTGGCTTACCCTGCCGTCGGCTATTACCGAAGTGGAAATTAAAGAGATAGAACTTACTGCCGGAAAACTTCGGGAAAAATGCGAAGCCGTGGTTGTAGTCGGCATCGGAGGCAGCTATTTAGGAGCAAAAGCTGTGATTGATGCGCTTTCCGGCTCTTTCGACTGGCTGGAAGCGAGGCGTAAAAATCCTGTTATCCTTTATGCCGGTCACAATATCGGAGAGGATTATTTGTATGAATTAACGAATTATTTGCAAGGTAAATCGTTCGGAATCATCAATATCTCCAAGTCGGGTACAACGACAGAACCAGCCTTAGCGTTCCGCATCTTGAAGAAACTCTTGGAAGATACTGTGGGAAAGGCGGAAGCCAAAGAACGAATTGTTGCCGTAACAGACAAATCCCGCGGCGCATTGCGTACACTGGCCGATAAGGAGGGATACAAAACTTTTGTTATCCCGAATAATGTAGGAGGACGTTTTTCCGTATTGACGCCCGTCGGACTGTTGCCCATTGCCGTTGCAGGCATTGACATTCGCCAACTGATTGCCGGCGCTGCCGATATGGAGAAAGCAAGCGACCATACGGCGCCTTTTGCCGAAAACATTGCTGCCATTTATGCCGTCGTCCGGAATGAACTCTACAAACAGGGAAAGAAAATAGAAATTCTGGCGAATTTCCATCCCAAACTGCACTATGTTTCCGAATGGTGGAAACAGTTGTACGGAGAAAGTGAAGGAAAAGAGCACAAGGGTATTTTCACGGCTGCGGTCGACTTCACGACCGATCTTCATTCCATGGGACAATGGATACAGGAAGGCGAACGTACTATTTTTGAGACTGTTATTTCCGTCTCAACCCCCAATCACCAGGTACTTGTTCCTGCCGACGAACAGGATTTAGATGGCTTGAACTTCCTGGCAGGAAAGAACGTAGATTATGTTAATAAAATGGCGGAATTAGGCACCCAACTGGCTCATGTGGACGGAGGCGTTCCCAACATTCATATAGAACTTCCGGTACTCAATGCCTATTATCTCGGACAGTTGATTTATTTCTTTGAAAAAGCCTGCGGCATCAGCGGCTACCTCTTAGGCGTCAATCCGTTCGACCAGCCGGGAGTAGAAGCGTACAAGAAAAATATGTTCGCCCTGCTCGAAAAACCCGGATACGAACAAGCAAGCGAGGAGATTAGGTTACGAATGACGAATTAAAAATTACGAATAACAGATGAATACTAAATTCGTAATCCGTAATTCCTAATTCGTAATTTTCAACTATGTTAAAATCTGTTCTATTCGATATGGACGGAGTTCTTTACGACTCCATGCCTGTCCACGCAAGAGCTTGGGAGGAAACGTTTTGCAGCTATCATATTCCCTGCACGTATGAAGAATTTTATCTGCATGAAGGTCGTCCGGGTTTCGGCACCATCAACCTGATTTTTCAACGTACTTTCCAACGGGATGCCACGCAGCAGGAGATTGATGAAATTTACGCAATGAAATGCCGGCTCTTTAAACAGTACGACGAACAACTGATTATGCCCGGCGCCTTGGATGTATTGGCAAAAGCCAAGGCGTCGGGTTTGAAAATTGTACTGGTCACCGGCTCCGGTCAGGCATCTTTACTGGACAGTTTAGACAAAAATTTTCCCGGATATTTCCAACCGGAATTGATGATCACAGCATACGACGTCATTCACGGCAAACCTCATCCCGAACCTTATCTGCAAGGGCTAAAGAAAGCCGGCGTATCTTCCCGCGAAGCGATTGTGGTGGAAAACGCGCCGATGGGAATCGCATCTTCCGTAGCGGCGGGAATCTATACCATAGCCGTTAATACAGGTCCACTGGAAAACCGGACGTTATTAGATGCGGGAGCAGATGTGTTGTATCCATCCATGCAGGCGCTGGCAGATGATTGGGAACCTTTTTTCTTCCAACTGTTGCATTATCAAAAAAAATAACTACCTTTGCCGCTCATTTATAATTTAATCATGTACAAATTATGTATTTAGATTCGGAAAAAAAGAAGGAAATCTTTGCAAAGTACGGAAAGTCTAACACTGATACTGGCTCACCAGAGGCGCAGATAGCATTGTTTTCATACCGTATTTCGCATTTAACTGAGCATCTCAAGTTAAATAAAAAAGATTATAGCACGGAAAGATCATTGAAAATGATGGTAGGTAAACGTCGCCGTTTACTGGATTATTTGATTAAAATCGATATCGAAAGATATCGATCCATCATCAAAGAGGTGGGTATCAGAAAATAAGTACCATTCCTGTTAAAACAACAAAAGGCTGTCAGTTTTGATAGCCTTTTGCGTTTTTTAAAATCTCTTTATGTTTTTTTTATGCTTTCTTGCCTTGATTGGCTACTGCTGCCATCTTCTTCGCAATTTCGTCGGCATCTCCTAAAAAATAATCTTTTATCAGTTTCAGATTATCGTCAAATTCAAAGACGTACGGTACAGCCGTCGGCAAGTTGAGTTTGATGATCTCTTCGTTGGATATATTTTTCAAGTGTTTGATGATTCCTCGGAGGCTGTTTCCGTGTGCAGCGACAATGATTTGATCCGTTTCTTTCAGCGTTGGAAGAATGTTGTTTTCCCAATAGGGGACAATTCTTTCGACGGTTTCCTTCAGTGATTCCGTCAGTGGAATTTGCGCGTCGGTCAATTCGTCGTAGCGAATATCCTGTCTGGGGCTTCTTGGATCGTTCATTTCCAAAGGAGTAGGCGCTATATCGTAGCTTCTGCGCCAGATAAGAACCTGTTCGTCGCCATATTTAGCGGCGGTTTCGGCTTTATTCAATCCTTGAAGCATACCGTAATGTTTTTCGTTTAATCGCCATGTTTTTTCGACAGGAATCCAATCCAAGTCCATGACATCAAGCACTTGGTTTAATGTTTTAACGGCGCGTTTCAGATAAGAGGTGTATGCTTTGCCGAAAGAAAATCCATTTTCTTTGAGCGATTTTCCTGCTTGCTTGGCTTCTTCTACACCTGTGGCGGATAAATCTACGTCAGTCCATCCGGTAAACCGGTTTTCTTTGTTCCAGACACTTTCTCCATGACGGAGTAAAACTACTTTTTTCATTGTTATAAAAAATTAGATGTAAATAGTTGATAAATTCTTTCGTTATGAAGCCACAAAAGTAATCAAAAAAAGGGAGTTGGAAAAGCAATGCATGGGACTTTCGCTTTTTTGTGAACAGATTCATTCTTTTGCGAACAGACTCATTTGCTCGTCAACCACTCCTCCCGTGATTCCGGCGGCCAATGCGATCGTGTGAAAAAGGAAATCCGTGCGATACGTTTTCCATTTGTTTTCCTGAAGTACCTGATACTTATCCGGATGCGCCGTTTTATAAGCGGGCGACATCCACACAAAACATGCCGGACGATGAACGGGCGGCGAATCGATCGCATGCAACCAAACGCCATTCTCGCCGAAGCTTTCTCCATGGTCCGATAAGTAAATCAGTACGGCATTTTTATCCCTCAACCGTTCTATGATGGAATAGATGAAAAAATCTGTATAGAGGATGGTGTTGTCATAAGAGTTTATCATTTCTTCCTTAGAAGACGCAGAAATGATTTTGCTTTTTACGATGGGATTAAATACCTGAAAATCGTCCGGATAATGAGAATTATAGTACCAGTGGGAGCCAATGGTATGCAGAATCAGCATTTTTTGCCGGTTGTTTTTCTGCAAACAAGTATCCACGAGAGGTAACAAATCGCCATCTGTCCACTTGTCGAAGACATAAGACGACTTGTTGATATTCACGTGCATCAATGTATCACATTCGTGCATGAAATACACGTAAGGCTTCGCCGATTCCTGATTGGCCAACCATGCCGTATAAAATCCGCAATGCTTAAACAGATCAACAAAAGAACGTTCTGTATATGCACGTTCGGGCGTAATACTGTCTGCCCGCGTCATGATGTGCGGCACGCTGGCATTGGTGTGGGTATATTCCGAATAAATGTGTTGAAAGGAAATAATATCTTCTTGATTTAAATAAGGAGTAGTATTTCTGTCATAGCCATTTAATCCGAGATGGTCGCTTCGCAACGCTTCTCCAAGAATGAACAGCACGACGAGGTCTTCTTCTTCCGTGCAAACAGTATTTTCGTAAAGAGGAGGCCTGTCTTGCTGAATTTCTTTCTTTTCGGCGTAATATCTTGTCGTTACAAAATACAGGTTGAACGGAATTCGTGCCGGCAAGGATCGCCTGACACGCGGCATGTTCACTGTGATTCCTGCTAAAAACACGGATAAGACAAGATGGAGAAGCGCATAATGTACGGTTATCTTCTTAAACCTGTAAATCACGAAAGCAAGTGCAGCCAGGAAGCAACAGGCGACAAAAAGAATCAGTTTGACGGAAACCAGCTCTGCCGTTATTTGCGTATCATTATCCAGGGCGGCATCCAGCATCATCGACGTAAACGTTGCGTGCATCGTGTACCGGAAATAAGCCAATATGGAGGAGAAAAATACCAATACGGGAAAAAAGAGGGCAAAGATATATTTGAAAATCGCAGACAAGTAGATGAAAAGCCATATTA
Source organism: Dysgonamonadaceae bacterium (assembly GCA_031263685.1). Taxonomy (GTDB): domain Bacteria; phylum Bacteroidota; class Bacteroidia; order Bacteroidales; family Azobacteroidaceae; genus JAISFI01. Next base: position 7,500 of record JAISFI010000318.1, read on the forward strand.
CAAGCAACCATACGAGCCATTGTGAAAAAAGTTCAATAAAATCTTTCACACCGGAAAAAGGAGCTGTTGCAAAGTCGACTGCTGTAAAAAATATGCCAATAAAAAGAGCAGCAACCGTTACAAAGAGAAATAGAGGTAACTGTTTTTTTAGATTTAACGCGATCATAATCATTTTCAAATAAATCGGTTAATTCTTTTCGCACATCTGTCGCTTGCGTTAATAGCAGCTCTAAAAAAGAATTAACCATTAATATAAATCACAAAGACAACAACCTGAGGTACCCCATTTGCGGATACGGATTACTTCAGGCTGTCGTCTTCGCAATATGTCCGAAAGGAATTTTACGACAGGAATCCCAACAGAACCCCTGCTGCAACCGCCGAGCCTATGACTCCCGCCACATTCGGCCCCATGGCGTGCATCAGCAGATAATTGGTCGGATCATATTCCAGACCCAATATCTGGGAGATACGTGCGGAGTCGGGCACTGCAGAAACCCCTGCATTCCCGATCAGCGGATTGATTTTGTTTCCTTTTCGCAGGAAGATATTAAAGAATTTAACGAAAAGTACCCCTGCAGCAGTAGCCACGATAAAGGATAAAGCGCCCAAACCGAATATCTTCAGGGAACTCATCGTCAGAAATTCCGTAGCCTGCGTTGAAGCGCCGACGGTTATTCCTAACAAGATTGTAATGGTGTCGATTAGCGGGCCGCGAGCAGTTTCTGCCAATCGACGGGTAACTCCGGATTCTTTCAGCAAATTACCGAAAAACAGCAATCCCAGCAAGGGAAGCCCGGAAGGAACCAGAAAACACGTCAGCAGCAAACCGACAACCGGAAATATAATTTTTTCCGTCTGAGAAACAACGCGAGGCGGTTTCATCCGGATCACCCGGTCTTTTTTGGATGTCAGCAGACGCATGACAGGCGGTTGAATGACAGGCACCAGCGCCATGTACGAGTAGGCCGAAACAGCGATCGCTCCCATCAGATTAGGCGCCAGTTTGGACGACAAAAAGATGGCGGTAGGGCCGTCTGCCCCGCCGATGATACCGATAGCTGCCGCCTGGTCGGGTTCAAAACCCATCGTCAACGCAATCATGTAAGCGCCGAAAATACCAAACTGTGCAGCCGCTCCAATTAACATCAGTTTCGGATTGGATATCAATGCCGAGAAATCCGTCATCGCCCCGATACCCAAAAATATCAATGGTGGATACCAACCCTTGGAAACACCCTGATACAGGATGTTCAGCACAGAACCTTCTTCATACAAACCAATCTGTAATCCGGCGTCCTTGAATGGAATATTCCCGATCAGGATACCGAAACCGATAGGAATCAGCAACATTGGTTCAAACTCATGGCTGATAGCAAGATAGAGAAAAAATACACCTACCAGGATCATGACAAAATGCCCTATTGTCGCATTATGAAAACCTGTATAGGTGAGGAAAGTTCCTAGATTTTCCGTCAGAAACGATATAAAATTACCTTCTCCCATGACATTATTCAATTACGACAAGATCCGCACCTTCCAATACGGAATCTCCCTTGTTTACTTTAACTTCCCTGATCACGCCGTCTCTGTCGGAGTTGATCGAATTTTCCATTTTCATGGCTTCCAGGACAATCAGTTTTTGTCCTTTTTTCACCGTATCGCCGGCTTTGCAATCCACTTCGAGGATCACGCCCGGAAGCGGAGAACGCAGGGCGCCCGGAGCGGAAGCCTGTTGCGCCGGACGAGCAATGGGAGTGACAGCCGCCTGAGCCGGCCGTTTAATCGTTACTATCTGCTTTTTGGTTGGCTTGTTCATTTCCACCCGGTATGGAGTTCCATTTACTTCTACCTCCGCAATAGTATCTTCTATGCTGTTTACTACTACTTTGTAAACGTTTCCGTTGATTGTATATTTAAAACTTTTCATGTTGATAATTATTTACTGCTTTTTCGGTAACTCTCTCAATGTATATATTTTAGAACTCCACGGAGAATAGTTTCGTTCCACATTCTTCATGGTAAGCACCATATTTTCCGCATCATGGTCTTCGTCTGTTATTTCGCTGATCGCCATGGCAATGGCGGCAAAAACTTCTCCCGATTCGGAAACCCGGCTTTTGGCTTCTTCCTTGCTGTAGCCGGCGGCTTTTATCGCCCTTCGTTCGCTCATGGAAAATGCAATCTTCCCGATCAGCTTGAAAAGCAGATAAAGCAATATCAAGCCGAAAAATACGACCAACATGGCCGTAATCGTCATCCCATAACCGAATGAATCGTTTATTTTGAAATTCTCTATTTTATCGTTGGTGTCCAATATGACATTGTTGGAACTCGGAGTTACTTTAGTGTAATAAATCCATAGCTTATCGCCTTTACTGTACAGAGAATTTAAGCGCAGTTCCTCATCCAGATGCTCTTGCGTCCAGCCATCCTCCACCAGTCCGTAACTGATATCGGCCTGCTGACCGGCGGGAACGGTGATAGAATCGATCAGCGTCGTCCCGTCGGTATCGAACAGGGCGATAAAATTGGGCGTGACGGGATCCAGCGTAAAATTCACGTGGAATGTTCCGCGAGTCGCCATATTATCCGCCCAAAACAGGACATGCTGGCGGGGACTGATTCTTGTCAGTACATCACCTTTGGGAATCATATACATTCTGGGATTGTTCAAATCATTCGTCAGATAGCAGCCGGCAATATTGACTGTTGCCGGAGCTGAATTGAAAATCTCAATCCAGGGGAACTTCTTTCCATAGTCATCCTCGAAGTTATCTTCATTGATGACTAATATTTCATTGATTTTAAGAGACTTGGCGCCTTGCGACCATCCGCTCAGCGAACAGATGCACAGCAAGACCATCAGTCCTGTTTTATATTTCATACATTTAACTTTTAAAGTTGAAAGTTCACGCTTCACGCTTCACTTTACAAAGGTAAATTATCATGTTTTTTCGGAGGGTTCACCTGTTTCTTCGTAGCCAATTGTTGCAGGGCGCGGATGATGCGGAAACGGGTATTTCTCGGCTCTATCACATCATCAATGTAGCCGTATTTAGCTGCATTGTATGGATTTGCGAAGGCTTTATTATACTCTGCTTCCCGTTGAGCCAATACGGCAACCGGGTTTTCGGATTCTTTGGCTTCTTTTGCATACAGCACTTCCACCGCTCCGGCGCCACCCATGACGGCGATTTCGGCGGTAGGCCATGCGTAATTGATGTCGCCGCGCAGTTGCTTGCAGCTCATCACAATATGAGCGCCGCCGTACGATTTCCGCAAAGTTACCGTTACTTTGGGCACGGTAGCTTCTCCAAACGCATAAAGCAGTTTTGCGCCGTGGGTGATCACGCCGCCATATTCCTGCGCCGTGCCAGGAAGGAATCCCGGTACGTCGACCAGCGTCACCAAAGGAATGTTGAACGCGTCGCAAAAACGGACAAAACGGGCGGCTTTACGGGCAGCATTGATGTCCAGTACTCCGGCCATCGTTTTCGGCTGGTTGGCGACAATTCCGACGGAGCGTCCGTTCATGCGGGCGAAACCTACAATGATGTTTTGGGCGAAATCGGCCTGTACTTCCAGAAATTCTCCGTTGTCGATGATGGCGCCTATCACTTCATACATGTCGTAAGG
>JAISFI010000322.1 GCA_031263685.1 Dysgonamonadaceae bacterium
CACAATTACCTGGAAATCGAAACGCTGAAAAAAGGCGCAAAGCTGCTTTTCGAGATGGATGCGGCGCCCAATCCAATGCGGGGAATTGCCGACGGCGATTTTCCCTATTCTTTTACAAAATGAAAAAAAATTAAATACAATAAACAGAATTATGAAACAGAAAATTTTTTTACAGTTGGTGTTAATGCTGTCGGCATGTCTGGTAGCCAAGTCGCAAATTACCTGGCCCGAAGGGCAGTTGCTTCCCTCGTTTCCCGCCGTGGCGGAAACGCAGGATTTGATTTATTTGAGTGAAGGCGTCTATCATACTACCGCCGCCGAAATGTACCTCTTTTCATCCCTGAAAGGCTTGATCAATCGCACACAGCCGCGTATTTTCTCCTACGAAGGCGATAATCTTGCCGAAGGCGCCTATACCTGGTTCAATGCGCTGGGCGTAAAATGGAAGGAATGGGGCGCGTCAAGCACGTGGAGCGTCCTGACCAAATACAAGGATGAGATTGACGGTCTGGTTGTTTACGATCCGGATCAGATTCATACAGTCAACCTCGCCATTCCGATTGCCCACCGGAAGAATGCACTCATCGCTGCTCCGGAACTGCTGGAACGCCTGAAAGCCGATCCTTACAACTTTCCGGTTTTGGAAGACTTGCGCGAGTTGCATTTTACGAAGGTAAACGATATTTATAATTACGCTTATGACAATTTCTGGAAAGATGACGATACCGTTGACAAGCGTATCCTGATCAGCCTGAGTCCGGAAAACCACAAATCCGGTTTGCGTGAATATGCCGTTGCACTCGGTACGCCGGTTGTCTGGCTTGATCCGAACAAGTTTACAGGCTTGATTAACGGGGAAAAAGCCATACTCGAGAAATTTATGAAGCTGATGCCCCAGGGAGCGAACTGCCTGGGCTGGTGGACCAGCGAACAGGACGGCGTGGAACTGGGATCGTATTACGGAATTACTACTATGGCAAGCGATTACAGCGTCAACCTGACCTTCCACAGCGGGACGCCGCGAACGGTTGCCGCCCGCCCGATGCCGGCAAAACCCGAATTGCAGAACAAAATATACGTCGCCTTCATCATCAGCGACGGCGACAACCTGCAATACATCGAGCATGTGATGCTCAAACTCTGGAACAATGCCGATCGTGGTTCCGTACCGATGGGATGGACCATATCGCCTGCTATGGTGGATGCCATGCCGGGTGCGCTCAACTATTATCACCGGACGTCGACCGACAACGACAACCTTATCTCCGGTCCTTCGGGCTACGGTTACACTTATCCGAATTATTGGCTAAACAGTTCGTCGAAAACAAATGCCGAGGCTTTGGCCGCTTTTGTCGCTAAAACCGAAGAATACAATGTAAAAGCCGGCATCCGCGTGATTACAATCTGGAACACCATTACCGGAGGCATCAACCTTGAAGTTGGAACTGCCTTTGCCAATAATTCCTCTACTTTGCTTGGTCTGACAGCGCAAAACACCGGCGGGACAATGTCGATTTACGGCAGCAATAGAGACCCCGATGTTAACCGACTGCCAGGCAAGCCGCTTACATGCAACTATTGCGGCGGAGTGGAAGCAATGAAGGATCACATAAGCAGTGCATCTGCCGACTGGCTGAAAGGCAGCAAACAGGCGCCGCTCTTCCTGATTATCCAGGCGGAAAACTGGGCTAATTCGCCCACGACTTTCAAGGAGGTCATGAACTCGCTCAATAAAGAGTATTATCAGGTGGTTCGTCCCGACCATATTTTCCAACTCATCCGCGAGCGCAACGGCTTGCCGGTAAATCCGGGTGGTGTTGAAGGCGACGGCGACGGACTGACCGGCGTTTACTTCAACGGGACGAATTTTGAGAAAAGAATAGCCCAGCAGACCGATCCGTGCATCAATTTCGAATGGGAGAACGCATCGCCTCTGGAAGGCATTGATATCGACAACTTTTCGATCCGCTGGACGGGACAGGTCATGCCTCGATATTCAGGAGACTGTACTTTCTATCTTACGAGCGACGACGGCAGCAGGTTGTGGATAAACAACGAACTGCTGATCGACAAATGGGACAGGGCGCATTCATCCCAGGGAACGGTATCTTTAACCGCAGGCGAAAAATATGATTTAAAGCTGGAATATTACGACAGGCGCAGCGCCGCTTCCTGCAAGCTGGAATGGGCAAGTCCGCTCCACTCGCGCGAAGTAGTGCCGCAGAGCCACCTGTTCAGGGACACAACGGTGACAGCGATAAAGAATATCAATTCTTTTTCGGGATTAAAAGCCTATCCCAGCCGCGCGGGAAAGGGACTGGTAACGGTTGAAGTAAGCAACTACAACGGCAATGATGACGTAAGTCTGACGGTGTATGATATTTTCGGGAAAAAACTCTTGCAGCAGACCGGCAGGACTGCCCGGCAGCAACTGGATTTGAGCCGCTATTCAAAAGGAATATACCTGATTTCGGCGCAGACAAGAGGCAATTCAAAAACAATCCGTTACCTTTTGGCAGAATGATGAAAAAAAATTCAATCCTGACATTCATCCTGTTCTTCCTTTCTTTTCCCGGCTGTTTTGCAGCCGGGAAAATGCGGTATCATCGTTCCCAAATGGACGTGCAAAACAATAATCACATAAACATAAGATCATGAAACATTTAATTTTAGCTCTATTTTTTACATTTTACTTTGTATTTTTTACATTTTCTCAAATTGTTGACGGCAACGCCTTGCGAATCAATTCCTGTTATGAGGGAAATAAATCGCTTTCAACGCCCAACTCATCGCTCGACGAAAACGCCGCCGTTATTACGTGGACGGAAACGAATGTACCGGCGCAACGCTGGCTTGTGAGCAGCGCCGGCGAAAACCTCTTTTTCCTGACCAATGCCTATTCCGGTATCCCGTTAACGAACAGTTCGCGTCCCAATATTAACAACAAGCTGATTCAGAAATCAAACGACAGTGGGAACAGTAAATGGGAGTTTGTACCGGTACAGGATGTGGCTTATCCTGACGCATACTACATCCGCTTTTCGCAGACAATGCGCGATGGCGACAGTCTCTACATCGAACTTGCCGACGCCACTAACGGTTCGCAGGTAACGCTTCAAAGGAAACGCGACGACGCCGATTCGCTCCGCCAGATGTGGACGGTCGTAGCCGAAGATATTCTGCCGAATCGCGTGACGCCTGCTTTCCGCGATAGCGTGATGCGCGGCTGGAAAGACCGTTATTTCAATCAGTTGAAAACTTCCACCGGATTCTGGGGCGAAGCCGAAATGATGGAAACCCTTCTCGACGCTTACGAAACGACCGGCAAGCAGGAGTACAAAACCATGTTTGA
>JAISFI010000325.1 GCA_031263685.1 Dysgonamonadaceae bacterium
GTCGAACAGCGTCCGCCGGCGCTTTGTAAAGGCTGCGGACATCGCGATTTATACGACGCGCTGAATGAAGTTGTGCGTGAATACGAGGGTGCGAAAGTATTTTCGGATATCGGATGCTATACGCTCGGCGCACTGCCGCCGTTCCGCGCTATTGATTCGTGTATTGACATGGGTGCGTCGGTCACGATGGCAAAAGGCGCTTCGGATGCAGGCGTTTATCCCGCTTTGGCCGTTATCGGCGATTCGACATTCACCCATTCCGGCATGACGGGCCTGTTGGACTGTGTAAACGAAAATGCAAACGTGACGATCATCATCTCCGATAACGAAACGACGGCAATGACCGGCGGACAGGATTCTGCCGCTACGGGACGTATCGAATCGATATGCGCCGGAATCGGCGTAGCGCCGGAACATATCCGGGTCGTAACACCGTTAAGAAAGTATTACGAAGAAATGAAAACAATGATTCGGGAAGAGATTGAATACCGGGGTGTTTCTGTTATCATCCCGCGTCGCGAATGTATACAAACGTTAACACGCAAGAATAAAAAGAAGAAAAGCTAAAGGCATCACAAATTTTAAATGTAACAAATGAAAACAGATATCATATTATCAGGTGTCGGTGGACAGGGGATCCTGTCCATTGCCGCCGTTATCGGCGAAGCAGCCGTGAAGGAAGGTCTATATATGAAACAAGCCGAAGTGCACGGTATGAGCCAGCGCGGAGGCGATGTGCAATCGAACCTGCGCTTGTCCGACAAACCCGTATCATCCGATTTGATACCGATCGGACAGGCCGACCTGATTATTTCACTGGAGCCGATGGAAAGTCTGCGTTATCTGCCTTACCTGAAAAAAGACGGCTGGCTCGTTACCAATTCACAACCATTTGTAAACATACCGAACTACCCTGAAATGGATAAGATTCATGCCGAACTGGAGAAACTTCCCCATAAGGTCGTTCTTGATGTCGAAGCCATCGCCAAAGAACTTGGTTCACCGCGTGTGGCAAACATAGTTATGTTAGGAGCCGCAACCCCATTCCTGGGTATCGGCTACGACAAAATAGCGGAAGGTATACGGTCTGTTTTTGCCCGAAAAAATGAAGAAATCATCGGATTAAACCTGAAAGCGCTGCAAGCCGGATATGATGTGGCAAATCGTTAAATTATTGAGTTAATAGTTAAAATACAGTTAAGGCAAATCTTTTTTTTGATATTGTTTTGCTCCTAATTATTAAATTTTTACTTTTGCACATCTAAATATCAACTAATAAAATTTACGATTATGAATTGTCCGAAATGTGGAATGCAAAACATGGATGGGATCACGTTTTGCGGTAATTGTGGAGCGCAAATGACGTATCAGGCGCCGCCACAGTCTTCGCAAGCATCTCCCTATCAAAATTATTATGGGACTCCGAACTCCCAACAGTCCTCACAGCCTTATCAGCAGTCTTATGCTTCCCCGGAGGGAGGTATGTATAGCGGAGGTATGATTCCTCCGAAAAATTACATGACGGAATCGATTATCGTTACGATCGTATCATTCCTGTGCTGTTGCTCCCCAATTTCTATCATATTGGGTATAATAGCGATTGTAAAAGCTAATAATGTTAATCCCGAATTTGAAAGAGGAAACGTAAACGAAGCAATCAGTGAAGCCGATACGGCAAAAAAACTGACAATATGGGCTGCAGTTATAGCGGTAGCATTCTCTATCATCATCACGATCATATACTTTGCATTTATGGCTGCGGTGATACAAGATGCAGGCGGTTTTGAGAATTTTTTTCGTTAGAAAATCTATAAGAAATCAGAAACAGGAAAGCAGGAGTAGATTCCTGCTTCTCTGTTTTTGTTGCTTTATATGAATAAAAGGAGAAAAATATGGATCGGTATAGTCCTTATGATTGCTATCATTGTTGGGATATACTTATATTCTCACTTTGATCCGTCCGATTATCCGTTTTACCCTAAGTGCCCTGTATATATGCTTACCGGATACAAATGTCCGGGATGCGGTTCCCAGAGGGCTTTTTATAATTTGTTCCAGGGAAATTTCATGACAGCATTCCGGTATAACCCTCTGATGTTTATACTCGTACCTTATATAGTATTAGGTATATATATAGAGTACATCGCAAATTTATCGAATGACAGCATTTTACGCCTGCGTAATATCTTCTATGGTAAATGGGCCATACTTACCCTCGCCGTAGTCATAATCATATATACGGTTGTGCGTAACACCATATAATGATTGATGATTAGCAATTAATTATTCACGAACCACTACTTCGTGTTTTTCCGGGATAAAAGTTTCATACGTATTATCCGAATAAAAAATCAATATTTTATCAATAGTTTTACTTGGACGTTCTTTGTATATAATCGTCTCTTTTATAATTTCTTTAGTATTGTTACTATTGTAAACATCGCTTTCCTGGCATTTTCCATTTGTAAACTTTGTTTCCGTACGAACATCGGCAGGATTTCCGGTATATGCCGCAGGCGACGGTGTCGGATTCGTTTTGATGTCGTTCACCTGTTCCGAATGATCTGCTTGTACCGGAACCGTTTGCGAGAATAAATCCTGATCTCCGGAATATTCGTTGGGGTTTTCCGATGTACGTTTCATCGGTTCTATACCGGAAATAAGCCAATCGGGATTTATTGCGGGAAATTTCGTAAGGATTTTTTTAACCATATCTAAGCTCGGATTATTACGTCCGGCTATAATATGTGATATAGTAGCTCTCTGAATACCTATTGCGTCGGAAAACTGTGCGGCATTCATTTCTTTTTCTTTCATAATCCGAATAATACGCTCTTTCATTGTTTCAACAATTATTAATAAGACAAAATGACATATTCAAAATCAATAAATCAGGTTACAAATATAAATAGAATAATTCACAGATGCAAATTATTCTTGTAAACAAATAAACGAAACAACATTAAACTTTCGTTTGCTTTTGTAGTTTATATATGTAAACATACATACATGAAAGAATATGATTTACCAATATATAAATATAAAGCTAAACTTTAATATATTGGTATAATATACTTATTATTATGCATTTAATATTGAAATAATCGCCCAATTATCCTTCCGATTCATGTATTTTATACAAATGTATTTAATATTACACCCCATGATTTATAGCATCACTTTATTTAATTTCTATAATATATATATTATCAAATTATTAATCTTTGGAAAATAGCATAAATAAACAATGGATGAATAAGAAGAGTATATATGCAATCGGCCTTGATATAATTGTAAACAATAGGATTATTACGATAAAAATGTTATCATAATCTAATCAAAATTTTATAAATGCTTATTTGATATATGTGTAAACAAGACTGGTTTTACTCCTTTTGCTGTTTATTATTGTGAACAACGAGTAGATATGTTTATTAAAGGTATTAATTTACTTTTGGCAATGACATTCTGTCACAAATGTGAAAAGTGTACTAATGCATAATTTTGTAAAGCAGTTCCTTGTATATATCGCCGAATGTGATCGAACTGTTATCAAATCCTTTTGATTTAGCGTCCGCTATACGTATTTCGTGAATAATGTCGAAAACTTTCATCGCTTTATAATTACGCAGACCAAGTAAATAATCCTTAGCCTGAAATGACCATTGCAAATTTAAAGTCTGCATAATTCCTCTTTCCGATTTATCCTTCGAATAGATACAAATCATAAGGTTAACAAAATAACTGAATATTATGGGTAAGACGGTTTGAATCGGATTAACTTTCCGGTTCTTATCAAAGTAATCCGCAATGCGGTTGGCACGCAGGATTTCTTTCGATGCAACGGCATTAACAAGTTCATAGCTGTTGTAATCTTTACTTATTCCGATATTTGTCTCAATAAGTTCGGGCGTTATGCATTTCGACAAGCTTTCACCTAATACGATTTTTAATTTTTCCGTCTCTTTGGCTAACCGCCCGATATCATTCCCCAGATAATCGGCCAGCATCTGCGCACCTTTCCCATCGATATCCATCGATTGCTCTTTCATGAACGATATGATGAACCCGGCCATCTTATTATCGTAAATCTTTTTCGATTCGTATACAATACCGTTCTTTTTAGCTTCTATCAGGATGTTTTTTCGCCCGTCAATCTTTTTATATTTATGACAAATCGCCAAAACAGTTGACGATACAGGCGCTTTCACATAATGACTCAGAAGATCGAGTTTACTCAAGTCCTGCGCTTCTTTGATAATGACAAGCTGGCGTTTGGCCATCATCGGGAAACGGCGTGCCATATTCATAATATCCAACACATTAGAGTCGGAACCGTAAAAAATCATCTGGTTGAAATCCCGTTCCGTTTCGTTCAGTACATTTTGAACCAATAAGTTTTCTATATAATCAATAAAATAAGGTTCTTCACCCATCAGCACATAAACGGGAGCAAACTTTCCGGCCGTTATATCACGGCATATTTCTTCATATTCTGTTACAGCCATCTCATCAATTAAATCTGATATTGTGTTATTTTCCATCGTCACCACAAGAAATTTTCTATCTTTTTTGTACCTTTGCTCAATGAAAAATCAGACAAATATACAAAATATATTCAAATGCATTCGCTAAATTTACCTTCATACAATATAAAAATGACGGAAAAAGGCGGTAAGAGATATATCTTTGACCCGTTACGTCGCAAAAATGTTGCATTCACGCCGGAAGAGTGGGTAAGGCAACATTTTGTAAATTACCTGATTACATCGAAGGCATATCCGTCGGAACGTATTGCAAACGAAGTGGCTATCCACGTGAACGGGACATCCAAACGTTGTGATACCGTAGTATACGACAATTATATGGATCCCTTGTTAATCATAGAGTATAAAGCGCCTGATATCACTATAACCGAAGATGTTTTCAATCAGATATCACGCTATAATTCAGCGCTTAAAGTACCCTATCTCATTGTGAGTAACGGGTTGATGCATTATTGCTGTAACATGGACTATATAAATATGAAAAGCCGTTTCCTGAAAGATATTCCGGCATATACAGAGATAAAACGAGCAGAAATAAATGACAACCGGAAACGAAAATAATGGATAATTTGAAACAAAACACAAAAAAAACAGGCCGTTTTTTTGTGTTTTCCCTAATATGCATTATCTTTGTGACTAAAATTGGTTTAATATATTGCTTACATTAATAATATAAAAAAGATGATTTGGAATGAAACCATGGAGTGCATGTCACGCGATGAAATGCGTAAACTACAATCCATACGACTGAAAAGAGTAGTTGAGCGAGTGTATCATAACACACCTTTCTACCGTAAAAAAATGCAGGAATTAGGTATAACGCCGGATGATATACAATCCATCGACGATATTACCAAACTACCATTTACCGTCAAACAGGATTTGAGGGATAACTATCCGTTTGGACTTATGGCTGTTTCCATGTCGGAGATTGTCCGCCTCCAAGCTTCTTCGGGCACAACGGGCAAACCCATTGTCGTAGGATATACGCGTGGCGACCTTTCCGTATGGAGCGAAGTGGTGGCAAGATGCCTTACCGCATACGGACTGACGAGGAACGATATCGTACAGGTGTCGTACGGTTACGGGTTGTTTACCGGCGGATTAGGCGCTCACGCGGGAACGGAAACGATTGGCGGTACCGTTCTTCCGATGAGCAGCGGCAATACCCAGAAACAGATACAGTTGATGCACGATTTCGGGGCGAACGCTCTCGCCTGTACACCATCGTATGCTTTACGTCTGGCTGAGGCAATACGCGAATCGGATATGCCTGTCGAAGAGTTTAAACTTCGCACGGGAGTTTTCGGCGCCGAACCGTGGACGGAAAATATGCGAAAGGAACTTGAAGAAAAACTTCACATAAGAGCTTATGACATCTATGGATTGACGGAAATTTGTGGCCCCGGTGTAGGTGGCGACTGTGACTGTCAGGATGGAACCCACTTATGGGAAGACCATTTCCTGCCCGAAATTGTAGACCCCAAAACGTTAGAACCGGTTGATCCGGGACAACAGGGCGAACTGGTCTTCACGACACTTACAAAAGAAGGCATGCCTATGATTCGCTACCGAACGCGCGACCTGACATCGCTTCATTATGATAAATGCTCCTGCGGACGCACGGCTGTACGTATGAACCGGATACTCGGACGAAGCGACGACATGCTTATCATACGCGGAGTAAATGTATTCCCGTCGCAGGTCGAATCCGTTATCCTCGAATTACCGGAGTTCGAACCTCATTATATGATCGTAGTAGACCGTGTTGATAATACGGATACATTCCAGGTTCAGGTCGAAGTACGCCAGGATTATTATTCCGACGAGATGAACAAAATGCTTGCGTTGAAAAAGAAAATAGCCGCAAAGTTGCAGAGTGTGCTCGGCTTACAACCTGATATAAAGATTGTTGAGCCGCGAAGTATCGAACGGAGCCAGGGCAAAGCAAAACATGTGATAGATAATCGCAAATTTGTTTAACGCCAAATGAGTATATTAATCACTTAATCATTAACTATCATGCTAACAAAACAGTTATCAATATTTCTGGAAAATAAGAGAGGACGTTTCACCGAAGTAGCAAAGATTTTAGGTGAAGCGAACATTAATATGACGGCATTTACCGTTTCCGAGAACTCGGATTTCGGTATCCTGCGACTTATCGTTTCGGATACGGAAAAAGCAATTCGGGTATTACGTGACAATAAATATGCAGTGAGCCAGGCCGATGTAATATGCCTGCACTGTCCGAATAAACCCGGAGCGCTGGGCTATGCAATGGACATCATAACCCGGTCGGGCATATTTATTGAATATATGTACGCGTTTTCGGAAGGTGAATCGGCAAACGTGATTATTCGCCCCGATAATCTGGAGAAATGCGCAGAGGTATTAACTACCAATAAATTAGAACTTTTAGCGGTCAGCGATTTATATAAGTTATAATTATTAACGTTTTAAATATAGATAGTTCGAATTGAAGTATTACCTTTGCAGGCAAAAAACAGGCTGAATGTGAAAAAAGTTATTTTATTTATATCAGTGATGATGCTGCTATTATCTTCCTGCGGGGAATATAATAAATTATTGAAAAGTCAGGATGCAGATTTAAAATACTCTTATGCAAAGAAGTATTTTAATCAGAAGAAATATGTAAAGGCAGCTACTTTACTGGAAGAAGTTGTGACATATTTCCGTGGCCGCACGGAAGCGGAAGAATCGTTATACTTGTTAGCGCAAAGCTATTATGGGCAAAAAGATTATATTACTGCATCGAGCTATTTTACGACGTATTATAATACTTATCCGAAAGGTGAATTTACGGAGCTTGCCCGTTTTTATGCAGCATACGGATTGTATCTTGATTCGCCGGACCCGCGTCTGGACCAGACGCAAACGCACGAATCTATCAGGCAGTTCCTGCTTTACATGGAATATTATCCTCAAAGCGAACGTGCCGCCCAGGCGCAGGATATCTTGTTCGAGCTACAGGAAAAACTTGCTAATAAGGATTATCTTGCAGCTAAACTATACTACAATTTGGGGACATATATGGGTAACAACTACCTCGCATGTGTGATTACGGCAGACAATGCGTTAAAGAGCTACCCCGACACTAAATATCGGGAAGACCTTATTTATCTCATGGTAGCAGCAAAATACGAACTTGCAACAGTCAGCATCGAGGAACGTTTGCAGGGACGCTATCGCGAAGTTGTTGATGAGTATTATAACTACGTTAATGAATTTCCGGAAGGTAAATATGTCAAGCAGGTAAAGAAGTACTTTGAATATGCAAACAATAAGATAGAAAAGAATTATTAATAGATAAAATATGGATTATCGGAAAACAAAAGCACCGCTGAACACTGTCTCACGCGACATGATGAAGATGTGGAAAGAAACAGGAAATATTTATGAGACGGTGGTAATTATATCAAAACGTTCCAATCAGATTTCTGCGTATATGAAACATGATCTGGATAAGAAATTACAGGAATTTGCTTCGTATAATGACAATCTGGAAGAAGTATTCGAAAACCGCGAACAAATAGAAATATCCCGTTACTATGAGAAATTGCCGAAATCGACGCTCATAGCAATCAAGGAATTTGAAGATGGAGAAATATACTGGAAGAATCCGGTGAAGAAAGAACTTGCGGAATAAAATATCCGGATATTATGATACAACGCATACAGACCGTTTACCTGTTAATTGTGGCGGGTTTGTTTATTGCCGTCATGTTTCTTCCGATAGCTGTTCTGCAGTCGGGAGATAACTTGTATTCATTGGAAGTGACGGGGCTAAATACGATAAAACAATCTTCGGAACTTGCCAGTCCCACGTGGTCTCTTATGGTAATAGACATTATTATCATACTCATGACGTTTGTAATTGTTTTCATGTATAAAAAGCGCCTTCTCCAGATACGCCTGTGTGTTTTCAACGCATTGTTGATGGTTGGTTTCTACGCACTTATCGGTTTTTACCTGTGGCAAATCGGCAAATCGCCGGAACTGCCGGATATGGAAATGAATATCCGTATAAGCGCGGCTTTCCCGTTGATAGCAATTATCCTTAACTACCTGGCAATTCGCAATATAGGCGCCGACGAAGCCCTGATACGCTCCCTGGAACGACTTAGATAAGCATTGTTTAAGCGTTCCAAATCTCCCATGAGGCAAATGCTTGCAGGAGTAGCATTTCTAAACCGTTTTTTACGATTGCACCTCTGTCTTTTCCCTTTTTCATAAACAAAGTTTCATCCGGATTATACAGCAGGTCATACAGGATATGATTGGGCGTTACGTATTTATAAGGGATATCGGGACAGATATCACTTTTAGGATACATACCGACGGGGGTCGTGTTTACAATAACCGTATAATTCTTCATCGTGTTTTGTGTAATTTCGTTATACGTGATACAGAATTCCTCTTGTGTCCGTGAAACAAATATAGGGTCAATTCCGAGTTGTTTAAGTCCGTGATAGATAGCTTTCGATGCACCTCCTGTACCAAGTATCAGCGCTTTACGGTGCGTTTCGTTCAATAACGGTTCGATTGATTTTCTAAAACCTGTGATATCGGAATTATGTCCTTCGAGATGAAGTTTGCCGAGTAACCCTCTCTTAAATTTTATAACATTGACCGCTCCTATATTGCGAGCATTATCGGTAATGCTGTCTAACAAAGGAATCACATTCATTTTATGGGGCAATGTTACATTGAGTCCGCACAATGATGGATTCTCACGTAATACATATTTTAAATCGTTCACATTTTCTATCTCAAAATTGACATATTCGGCATCAATACCTTCAGAAGTAAATTTCTGATTAAAAAAAACTTTTGAAAAAGAATGTCCCAAAGGGTAACCTATTAAACCATATTTTTTCATATCAAACCAAATCCTCCGCTTTATTAATTAAAAATCAAGATTTACAAACGATTAGTCATTAACCATTCCCCAACATTTTTTTCTATGCGTGCGGCGATAGCTTCATTTTCGCTTTTCACAAAGGGATCTCCTGTTATATGTTCGTAAAGTTCTATATATCTATTTGTTATACTTTCAACGATAGCCGGCGTCATTTCCGGGACTTGCTGTCCTGCTTTACCCTGGAATCCGTTCTCCATCAGCCATTCGCGTACAAATTCTTTTGAAAGCTGTTTCTGCGGCTCCCCTTTCCCAAAACGTTCCGGGTAGCTTTCCATGTAGAAATAACGGGACGAATCAGGCGTATGAATCTCATCCATCAGGTAAATCACGCCGTTATGCTTTCCGAACTCATATTTTGTATCCACAAGGATAAGTCCTCGTTCCGCAGCGATCTCTGTTCCGCGTTTGAATAGTTCCAGCGTATATTTTTCCAGTATGGCGTAATCATCAGGTGCAACAAGCCCTTTCGCAATAATTTCCTCTTTCGAGATATCTTCATCATGGGCGCCCTGCTCGGCTTTTGTCGTAGGCGTCACGATTGGCTCGGGAAATTTCTCATTCTCGCGCATGCCGTCGGGTATCCGTACGCCACAAATTTCACGGGCGCCGTTTTTGTACGTACGCCACGCACTTCCACACAGATAACCGCGCACAATCATTTCGACCGGAAAACCTTCGCAACGTACGCCTACCGTGACCATCGGGTCTGGAGTCGCAAGTTTCCAATTCGGACAAATATCTTCGGTCGCATCTAAAAACTTAGCAGCTATCTGATTAAGCATCTGCCCCTTAAACGGTATACCTTCCGGCAACACAACGTCAAACGCCGAAATACGGTCTGTTGCGACCATCACCAGCTTATCATCATTTATGTTGTACACATCACGAACTTTTCCGTGATAAACGCTTTTTTGTTCCGGAAACCGGAAATCTGTCTTTGTTAAAGCTTTCATAATCATCAATTTTAAGAATTTAATATTTTATCTTTTTTCTCGTACGCTTCTACAATTCGCTGTACGAGTTTGTGGCGTACGATATCTTTTTTCTCAAAGTTTATCCTGCCGATACCGGGCACATGTTTTAATATCTCCACAGCTTGTACAAGTCCTGATTTGACGGTTGGAGGCAGGTCTATCTGCGTCACGTCGCCCGTAACAATCATTTTTGCGTTCGTACCGAGGCGTGTAAGGAACATTTTGATTTGATGCGTCGTGGTGTTTTGCGCTTCATCAAGAATAATAATGGCATCGTTCAGCGTACGTCCGCGCATAAAAGCCAGCGGAGCAATCTGAATCGTATTGTTTTCCATGTATTCTTTCAGTTTTGTTACCGGAATCATTTCCTGGAGAGCGTCATATAGCGGTTGCAGATATGGGTCGAGCTTATCTTTCATCTCGCCGGGCAGAAAACCAAGTTTCTCCCCTGCCTCGACAGCCGGCCGGCTCAGAATCAGGCGGCGAGCCTGTTTATTTTTCAAAGCCCTCACAGCAAGAGCTATAGCAACATAAGTCTTGCCCGAACCGGCCGGACCTACGGCAAAAACCAAATCATTTTCGTCGAAGCTGTCCACGAGCTTCTGCTGGTTCTCCGAACGGGCAGTTATCGCCTTACCGTTCATTCCGTAGATGATTAGATTGGCCTGTTTCTCCAACGCAACCTTCTCTCCTCTCACGATTCCGAGAATTATTTCTTCGGAAAGAGAGTTGTACGATTCACAATATTTTTCAATTTCGCGGATTTTCTTAAGAAAATCTTCCGACTCATCTTCTTCGCCAATGACTTTCATCACGGTACCGCGCACTACGATCCGCAGCTTCGGAAAAAGATTTTTTATAAGCTGCAAATGAGAGTTATTCACTCCGTAGAACGTTAGAGGGTCTACACTTTCGAGTATATATATTCTTTCTATCATAATATGGTACAAATATATATATAATTTGACAAATATCCGGCTTTTGTTTAAATTTTATTCAAATCTGATGGATCCGGCGGGTTCTATCTTCGTAATCAAAAAGGATGGAGCAATCATCATAAACATCGAAACAGCCAGCGATCCTACATTTATAATAAGGAGTGACGCCAAATTCATATCAATCGGCATCGCATCGAGATAATACGTTTCAGGATCGAGTTTAATCCACTTGAAATACGACTGTAGCAGGCATATGGCAATACCGGCCACATTACCCCAGAACATACCTTTTATGATAAGGAAAAATGAAACATAAAGAAAGACCTTCCGTATGCTGTAGTTACATTCGCCAAGCGTTTTCAGGATACCAATCATATTTGTACGTTCGAGGATGATAATTAAAAGGCCGGAAATCATGGTAAACCCGGATACAAGAATCATCAGTATCAGAATCACGGCCACATTTGAATCCAGCACACCAAGCCAGTTAAAAATCATCGGATTAAGCTCTTTTATAGAACGTATATAGTACGTATTTCCAAGGCGATCTTTCTTGTCAATCAGCGAAAAATACAATTCCTCCGTCAGTTCGTCGATATCATTATAGCGATTGATAAAAATCCCCACCCCACTTGCCATGTCGTCATCCCATCCATTTATACGGCGTATCTGCCTGATGTCGCAAATGACAAAAAGTTTATCGTAATCCGAAAATCCGGTGTCGTAAATACCGGTAATATGAAGCCTGCGTGGGCGCACATCTTGATTATTAATAAAATAAGCAAAAAACGAGTCGCCACAGGCAAGGCGTAACATATTAGCCATGCTACGGGATATAATCGCATCATCGCCCGGTTTTTCCGGATTAACACGAAACATCTCCCCTTCAACTAAATGTTTCTTAAAAAAAGTAGTATCAAAATCGGAACTTATGCCCCGGAGAACGATTCCTTGAAAATCACTATTCGTTTTGATAATGCCTGGTTTTGTCGCAAAAATTTCTATATGACGTACCCCAGCCGTATTTTCCAGTGCATGACGCAACGAGTCATTGATAACCAGCGGTATGGTCTCGTACGAAATATTGTTATCAAAGTTAGTTAACTGAATATGTGAGCCGAAACCAAT
>JAISFI010000327.1 GCA_031263685.1 Dysgonamonadaceae bacterium
AAAATGAGACTTCATGGAAAAAGGCTGTTGAAAAACATAATATGTCATGGCTACAGATAATCAGCAAAAAAGAAGAGGCGGATGATATTGCAAAATTGTATGGCGTTTATTTGATCCCTTATACGGTATTAATAGACGGCAATGGAAAGGTTGTAGGAGAGAATATCAGAGGTAAAGAACTGACAATGACTTGTGGACAGACGCTTCTGTCGATTTTGGAAGAAATGAAACAAGGTTATTCTGAAACCGGCGTCAATCTTATTGTCTTTGCCGATATGCAGGATGAAGCACCCTGTTTATTGCAAATCGGTCAGGATAATCAGTTTACGTCTTTCAAAAGATAACCTGAGTTCGGTATAAGATAGCCCGCTAGGGCTTATATATCAATAGAAAGCCGTTTTAAACCATTTCCCAATGTCCGTCAGGACATTCATTGATGAAACCTCTACGAGGTTTTCGTTGTGATTTGAACCATTTTTCTATTGATATATAAGCCCTAGCAGGCTATCCTTATACCGAACTCAGGTTGATACTAAAAACCGAAAGTATAAATGCGCATTAAAAGCCGTTCAATACCTGCCTCGCATGCTCTACCATCCTGCCGGCTCCCTGTGCCGTTAATTCGTCGATTGTAAATGTAGCGATCAAATTGTTCAACCGTTTCAGGTTGGCTTCCTCGCCTTTTTGTGTAAATTCGGCTCGCAGGATTCGGCATTTTTCATAGTCCTGTATCCCTTCGATCAGTCTTTCCATGCGGATGCTGCTGCGCACGCCCGGATATACGTCAGGATATACCAGATAGCAATCGCCGGCAGCCCATGTCCGGAAACGGGAATCGCGCAAAGGATCGACCGTCCAACTGTTGTACGACCACCGCAAATAGCCGTCGTAATTTCCCGCCATGACATGCCAGCCTATCCAGGCAGCTTCGGCAGGCGGAGAAAACGTGAACGTGTTAGGACGTGCTTCCGAACAGCAGGTATATACCGTGCTTATTTTACCGGCTTTTTCTCTTGCCGCTTTTATTTCCGGAGGATATTGATGTCCGAAGGCGATGCACAAATCGTATAACTCATCGGCTATTTCAGGGTGATAAAGGCCGGCCAGGGAAATTTTAAAATCGGCATCTACCGAACGGATCAGTTTGATGGCTTCGGTCATGGATTCCAGCGGACGTTCGTCCATGGCAATCGTCGTTTTATCAAACCAGCCTTTCTGCTTCAGATGTCGGGCAAAATCGGCAAGAAAGCTTCCCCAATATTGACGGTACAGCGTATCGCCCGGTACGGCATCTACATACTCGACCCTGTTGGTTGCCTGGTCGATATAGTCGAAATGAAGCGCCCACGGAATCATGGTGTAACAGTTGATTTGCCGGTCGATGCCAACGCTGTGCATAAACTCAACCCAGCGGTCGAATACCGTGTAATCGTACGTCCATGTTCCATCTATCTTTTTGGTCTTGCCGACCATGGAGTAGAAAGGATCTTCCGTCTGTCCGTTCCACGGTTTGTGCATGATTGTAGCCGTAATCACTTTTTGCCCGGCATCGGCCAGTAATTTCATGATGGGGCGCATGGCCTCAAAATGTTCGGGACTCCACAATGGAACCTGATAATAGCGTGCAACGGCATAAGGATGCTGCCACAAATCAAGGTGAAACTGCCAGTCGCCGGGCAACGGAAGGGTACGGTTTAATACATCCAGTTCCACGTTTAGCGTCATCGGCGAAAGGTTCTTCCCGGAAACCGTCAGCCTGCCCATGTACTTGCCGGCCTGCACATCGGACGGAATCCAGATATTTACCCAAATGGCTTGCGTGGTATGGGCTTTGATGGGCATTTTATCGGCAGTGTCCAATACATCGGCAACTAAGGAAGAATCCCACGCCGTTTTGTCCGGACGGTGTCCGCAACCTCCGGCGCCGTCTTTATTCAGTTCGTCGGTCATGACGTAGCGGACGAAATGCGTTTTTATAGCTTCTGCGGGAATCAGGGAAGCGCTGCATTTTAAATTTTCAGCGATAACCGTTACGTCCAATAAATCGACAGTCGTCCACAGCACAGCCTGCAAATTTACGCGCTCGCCTTTCCATGCTGTGGCTTGAATATGGGACGCCTTCTGTACATCCGGCACATTCAGTTTTGCATAACGAACATCCGTACTGCCCCAACTGAGTTGGCTTGTCGCTTGCCGATTCCATACGGTCGCTCCGTCGTGAGGCTTCGAATCACTCAACTCTTCGTATGGTTCCGAAATTTTACTAAGCTGTGCAAAACCGGTTCCACTACAAACAAGCAGAAAAAACATAGCGAATACCATCCTTTTCATCTCTTTCATATTTATTTTCATTCAATTTTTCGTTCAATAATTAATGCTTAACCTTCACCCGTTCCGTTGGCTTCAACTGTTCATTTCTGCGAGCAACTTGTTCAACCAAAGTTGCCGCCAGTTTCTCAAAAGCCTGTCCGGTAACGGTTGCTGTGTTCAGCGCCACAGGAACTCCATCATCTCCTCCTTCGCAGATACTCTGAACGATAGGAATTTGTCCCAACAGTGGTATATGCAGTGCTTCGGACAAATTTTTTCCACCATCTTTTCCGAAAATATAATACCTGTTGTCGGGCAATTCGGCTGGCGTAAACCAGGCCATGTTTTCGATCAGACCCAGGACGGGAACGTTCACTTTTTCTCCGGTAAACATACTGATCCCCTTGCGGGCATCGGCCAAAGCGACTTCCTGAGGTGTAGTTACAATAAGAGCGCCGGTGATTGCCAGGGTCTGCACTAAAGTCAAATGAATGTCGCTCGTTCCCGGAGGTAAATCCAGCAGAAAGAAATCCAGGCTCCCCCAGTGAGTGTCCGAAATTAACTGTTTCAAGGCATTCCCGGCCATCGTTCCACGCCATAAAACAGCATCTTCCCGATGAACAAAAAATCCAATGGACAGGAGTTTTACGCCATATTGTTCGACCGGAATAATTAAATCCCGGCCATCAATCTTTTCCAGTACCGGACGAGCCGCTTCTACCCGAAACATCTTAGGTATGGAAGGTCCGAAGATATCGGCATCCAGTAGCCCGACCTTATATCCCAATTGTGCCAGTGCAACTGCCACATTGGCCGCCACGGTGCTTTTCCCCACCCCACCTTTTCCGGAAGATACGGCGATGATGTTTTTGACCTCTGGCAACAGCTTATCCGGTTCGATACGGGGCGTTTCCTGTTTGAATCGGGCTTCTATATTGCCTTTAATCTCCACTTCTTCGCCAACATAAGTCAGGATAGCGGTTTCAGCCGCCTTAATCACCGATTTAACAAAAGGATCTTGCCGTTTGTCGAACAGGATAGAAAATGAAACCTTATTGCCGGCAATGTGTATATCGTCTTCTACCATTTCCAGGGAAACAATATCTTTTCCGACGCCCGGATAACGTACATTGCGCAATGCGTCTTTAATTAAACGAGGGTAAATTGCCATTATTTACGTGATTTATTGTGATTTTTTATAGATTATCAGCGCCTCTTTTACTGCGGTTGAAACTCCGGTACGGATCGTGTTCTATTTCTACTTCCGGTTCTATCCATTCCGTTTCGGCTTTGCAAATAAATTTCAGGTATTTAATGTTCAGGCCTCTGTCCAGCCATTGCTGTTCGTAGAAAGTCTGAATAGAACGTATTTCATCTACCCATTCGGAATGGTATAAATCGGCGGTCTCCACCAAAACCGGAAGTGAGTTGGCTTTTAACATTTCCGAAGTGTAGCGGAACATAAAATGACTGTCGGTCTTCAAATGTATAATACCTTCCGGAATAAGGATTTGGCGATATAATTTCATGAAGCGGGTAGACGTCATCCGTTTATTGCATTTGCTCATTTGCGGGTCTGGAAAGGTAATCCATATTTCTGACACTTCTTCCGGTGCAAAGAAATGAGCGATCAACTCGATATGCGTCCGCAGAAAAGCAACATTCGTCATCTTTTCTTTCCATGCCCATTGGGCGCCCGTCCACATTCGCGCACCTTTAATATCAATGCCGATAATATTTTTTTCGGGAAACAGCTTTCCCAGTCCAATCGTATATTCACCCTTTCCGCAACCCAGTTCCAATACAATTGGATGAGCATTTCCGAAAAATAATTCATTCCATCTCCCTTTCATCTCAAATCCCTTTTCCTGCAATACAGCATAAGGATATTGAAATACATGCGGATAGGAGCGCATATCTTCAAATTTTTGCAATTTATTCTTTCCCACAATTATAATTTTAGACGCAAATGTACATGAAATTTCTCAATTATCCACAGTTTCCTGTCACGCTTGCCGATTTTGATGGTTGCAATCTTTTCTAAATGTCCGGAATAGGGGCTTAAAATGGATAATCTGCATTTTTTTTGAAAAATGATTCGATTTTTTTTTCCTGAATAATAAAAAGTTGTATATTTGCACTCCAAAATAGAATAGTAATCATATAAAATTATTTTAAATCATGACAAAAGCAGATATTGTTAGCGAGATTTCGAGAAATACTGGAATTGATAAAGCTACAGTTTTAACAACCGTAGAGAATTTTATGGAAACGGTAATGAATTCCATGAAAAGTGGAAACAATGTTTATCTTCGCGGATTTGGCTCTTTCGTAGTAAAGAAAAGAGCAGCAAAAGCCGCTCGTGATATTCAGAACGACGTAACAATTATTATCCCGGAACGTTATGTTCCGACATTCAAACCTTCGCATCAATTTGCAGAAGACTTGAAGAATAAATTGAAATAATTCTCAGTATTCACGTTAAAATAGTTAACAATGCCAAGTGGAAAGAAAAGAAAGAGGCATAAGATGTCTACCCACAAGCGTAGGAAACGCTTAAGAAAAAATAGACATAAAAAGAAGAAATAAGAGTCTATTAAAAGATAACAGGAACAAACTTAAGTACTTCTTTTAAGTTTGTTCCTGTTGTTTATGAATGTTCTCCACTTCTGCGGGACAATGAGTTCATTTCAAAAAAAAAACATCATCATTTTGAGCGCTGTGAGTAAGGTCGTATATTTATTTCGTACCTGCCGGCTACAACAAACGATTAAAGAATAATAAATGTGGAAAGTGAATTAGTAGTAGATGTTCAACCGAAAGAGATATCTATTGCCGTACTTGAAGACAAAAGTTTGGTAGAAATCCAAAAAGAAGCCCGGAGTTTATCTTATGCTGTGGGTAATATATACTTAGGAAAAGTTAAAAAGCTGATGCCGGGTCTTAATGCTGCATTTGTTGATGTAGGGCATAAAAAAGACGCTTTCCTTCACTATCAGGATTTAGGTTCGCATTTCAATTCTTTGCAAAAATATTTGAGGAATGTTGCTTCAGATAACAAAAAACTTCCGTCTCTCTCCAAATTTCAACGGCTTCCGGAAACGGACAAGGAAGGTTCCATTTCGACCGTCCTTAAATCCGGCGAAGAAGTCCTGGTGCAGGTAGCGAAAGAACCTATTTCTACAAAAGGCCCCCGTTTGACTTCCGAAATTTCTTTTGCCGGAAGATTTATTGTCGTTATCCCTTTCGGAGATAAAGTATCCGTTTCTCAAAAAATAAAATCACAGGAAGAACGGTCAAGGCTCAAACAGTTGATTCTGAGCATTAAACCTAAGAATTTCGGCGTGATTGTAAGAACATCTTCCGAAGGTAAACGTGTGGCGGAACTGGATTTGGAGATGAGAACGCTGGTCAAGAGATGGGATGATAACATGATCAAACTGCTCAGAGCCAAAACTCCGGCGCTTATTTTTGAGGAAACCGGACGGACAGTAGCGGTATTGAGAGATATTTTTAACCCTACATTTCAACACATCTACGTGAACGACCATCATGTATATAATGAAGTGCGGGACTACGTCAAGCAAATTGATCCGGAAAAGGAAAATATTGTAGAACACTATACCGGAGGATTGCCTATTTTTGACAACTTCGGAATTACCAAGCAAATCAAATCGTCTTTTGGCCGGACGGTTACCTTTAAAAGCGGTGCATACCTGATCATCGAACACACGGAAGCGATGCACGTCATAGATGTAAACAGCGGAAACCGTTCCAAATCCAGTACTGCTCAGGAAAATACGGCTATTGACGTCAACACGGCGGCGGCCACAGAAATTGCCCGGCAACTAAGACTCCGGGATATGGGAGGAATTATCGTGATTGATTTCATCGACATGCACGAAAACGAAAATCGGCAAAAGTTGATAGAACACATGCGGGAAGCCATGACCTTAGACCGCGCACGTCATAATATACTGCCTTTGAGTAAATTCGGATTGATGCAACTTACCCGTCAACGCGTACGTCCGGCGATGGATATTTCAATCATGGAAACTTGCCCCGTATGCGACGGGCACGGAAATATGAAGCCATCTATCCTTTTTGCCGATACGCTGGAAAGTAAAATCGACTATCTGGTAAATGTTGTTAAAGTCAAGAAGTTTTATTTGCATTTGCATCCATACATTGTCGCATTTATCAACAAAGGAATCTATTCGCTTAAATGGCAATGGAGATTTAAGTATTCCATGGGAATACGGATTATTCCGAATCAAAGTCTGGCGTTACTGGAATATAAATTTTATGATTCCGAAAAGAGCGAACTGGACGCCGCAGAAGTAGAAGATTTGGATATAAGGGAAGATACAGAAGAAGATATCCTTTGATTTTTAATTGTTGACGGCCAGCATCCAGGCGCTTTTATATTTAGGATGTTCCATTCTGAAGTCATTCAAGTATCCTTCAGCCTCTTGTTTATCTGAAAATGAGGCTACATATATACGGAACAGGTTATCTCTTCCGATAATATCGGCTTGTTCTGCTAGCTGTTGCCGGATGTCCGGAAGCATACGCTGTGCAAGATGTTCCTGTGTAGAACTGCTGACAATGATGTAATATGTTTTGCCCGGCACGTTATTTGAAACACTGGTTGGCTCCGGTAACGAAGGCACATGTTCGGGGGTATTGCTGCTTCTCTCCGTTATATCCTGTACATCCTGAGGAGATACGGTAGATACGGTAGTCGACGCTTGCGTATTTGCATGCAAAATCGTCTGTTTCGGATAATTGTGAGAACGTACCGTTCTTGGGAATGAAGTATCCGGAAGATTCAGGATCGCAGCATATTGTGTTGGGATCCGGACATTATCCAATGGAGTAGAAATCATCAAAAAAGCAAAAACAATTGCAGCAGCGCAGGCAACAAATTTGAGCAATCGTTTACTGATAGATATGCGGATGACACTTGTATCTTCCTGTTGCATTTCATGCAAATTCGTTTCCAGTTCTTTGAGCGACGGCATATAAAAATTGGCGAAACCATACATGGACGCATTGGAAAGTGTTGATTTGGCAGGAGAAAATTCTATTTCTCCATCAGAAGAAGTCGTCAGTTTCCCTATTTCCGGGAAATTAATTTCTCCGGTAGTATTTAAGGTCGATTGAATATGGTTGGCGAATTGTCTTAGCCTCGTTTGTGCGGTTTTATAGTTTATCTTTTCGAGGCGCATCAACGTGTTCACCAATAATCCGTCGTTATGACTGAGTTCGGAATTAAAACCTACGGTATATACCGGCGGCTCGAACACTTTTCTGGGCGAAGAACATTTAGCCGGCTCATAGTTAACCACAAAACCTCCAAATTCAGGAATGATTACACAATCGTGTTCGGATAGTAAATATGATATATAGGTATAAATATCTTTCATCCCGCAAATATAGTACAAAAATAATTTCCCGCAAATGATAAAACAAAAAAATCACTACCGACCGGCTAAATTTTAAACTATGCAAAGAACAGGTTTTACTTAACTCTTAGTTCTTAATTCAATTATTTTCGCAAGAATATTTGTTTTTCATCTTTTTTACATTACCTTTGCGTCCAAACTTTTTAAAAGTGAAAAATGAAAAACTAAAAGTAAAAAGTTTTTTATGATAGTTGTGGAAATAAATAGTAGCAAATTGTATTTTATTAACGAAAATTATTTGGACATTCCGAATGATTTCGTAACACACACACACACACACACACACACACACACACACACACACACACACACACACACACACACACACACACACACCTATCTTGGTGTAAATTCTACTTACAAAGGCCGATAAGTGCATCGGGAAAAGAACAAAATTACCATAACAATTATTTATTTTTAACGTATCCGCTCGGTGTAGCATCTACGCTATGTCGAGATAACAGCAAGGCTCCAGCCTTGCAACATTCCTTGCAATATTCGAGCAAACGCAAAGTAGAGACGTGGCATGCCGCGTCTCTACGGCAACCTTCCTGCAGTTTACAAACAGGGAACAATGTACAAAACCACGCCGCGCGCAGTATAATTCGACGTAGCGTGAACGCCAATGTCATCAAGTTAAGAAAAATCGTCTCCCGTCATTGCGAGCGAAGCGAAGCAATCCAGAAAATTATCGTTGCAACAAAATGTCATATAAAACAGGAACTATAAAACAGAGAA
>JAISFI010000343.1 GCA_031263685.1 Dysgonamonadaceae bacterium
CAGTGAGGCAAAACAAAACCTGTTATCTTCCTCATCGAGCAGTAGCATCGGTCTATTTGATAACACTACCCAATCCACCTTAGCGGCATCGCCCGGCGGCATTGGCGGCGGTCACGGCAACCACGTTCCGGTAGCGGATGGCGTGAGTATTCTGCTACTGATGACAGGAGGATATCTTTTGAAGCGGAAGTCTTGAATCACAGTTCCGACGGAGAAATGCATCCGGAACGGATGCCATCCCGGTAGCCCGAACGTTTTAACGTCGGGTATATGTGCAACGTCGAAGCAGAGCGGCGAAGCCTCGAAATACTTTTATGAATATCGCATGAATCAAATCGAATCCATTCATCGGATAAAATATTTCGGGGCTTCGCCACTCCGGTATAATGATGCATGATTCCATCCCGACGTTAAAACGTTCGGGCTACCAGTATGCAATCCGTTCCGGATTATCTTACGCCGAAACCGGACGTTTCACATCCGGGCTGGGCTACCAAAATAGAATCCGTTCCGGATTCTGTTGTAACAAAGCCATCCCGATCCATCCATGATACATGATTATTCATGATGATACGGTTCATGATGCAGAATGGTCATCGCACGATACAACTGTTCCGTAAAAACAAGCCGGATCATTTGATGGGAAAAAGTCATTTGAGAGAGTGATAATTTTTCCTGCGCAGTTGCATATACCTTTTGCGAAAAACCGTAGGCGCCGCCAACGGCAAAAACCAGTCTT
This sequence comes from Dysgonamonadaceae bacterium, assembly GCA_031263685.1. Classification (GTDB taxonomy): domain Bacteria; phylum Bacteroidota; class Bacteroidia; order Bacteroidales; family Azobacteroidaceae; genus JAISFI01. The sequence goes on from JAISFI010000343.1 coordinate 740, forward strand.
CTGCTCACAATGTGCATTTTCTTTTCCATGTAGGCCGCAAATTGCAACGAAGTATATTCTTTGCCTTTATCGTCCAATAAGATCAGGTAATCTCCCGCTTGCAGTTGCTTTAGCAAGCAAGCTCCTTCCCGTTCTTTTAGCTGTTCTTCGTTCAGGTTTTTCGTATTTTTCAGCTCCGGAACGACTTCTATTTCAAAGGGAATATAATGCGACAAGCGTTTCCGGTATTCCTCGATAGCTTCTGCGAAATAAGAAACCTCCGTTTTCCCGATGACGATGAGCGATACTTTCATTGATTTACCTCAGATTACTATCTATCTCGGAGCTTTTTTATACAGATAAACCCCAATCCCTGCGTAAATCAGATTCGGTATCCAAACGGCAACCATTGGACTGACATAGCCCGAAATGGCAAAAGTAGAAGTGACTTGCATAAACAGGATATACGAAAAACTAAGCCCCAAGCCAATACCAATATTCAGCCCCATACCGCCTTTCACCTTGCGGGAAGAGAGGGCGGCGCCGATAATGGTCAAGATAAAAGCGGCAAAAGTATTGGAAAAACGTTGATGAAATTCTATTTCAAAAAGCTGGATATTTCCGATGCCGCGTCTTTTTTGTTTGTCGATATATGATTTGAGCGCAGGAGTCGTCATCTGTTCACAGTCATTGACCGAGATGAGGAAATCGGAAGGCGAGACGGTCAATAGCGTATCCAATTTTTCTCCCCGTTCGATAGACTCTGTTTCTCCCGTAAATTCCCGAATCATATAATCTTTGATCGTCCAGTGGTACAGAGAATCATAAGTGATGGATTGGGCGGTGAGGCGGGAAACGAGCTTCCGGTCTTCAAACTTTTCCAGTGAAAACTGTCGACCGCTACTCGTTTTATCATTATAACTTCCGATATAAGCTATTACACCCGGAGAAATCTCTAATTGCACGTTTCGGGCGTAATCTACGCTCTTGTCCCGGATATATTTGTTCATAAAAGCAATTCTCGTAATATTGGCCGGAGGAATAATAAAACTGTTCAATGTAAAAGTAAATATTGCGATGATAGCTGCCGAGATGATATAAGGCCGCATCAGTCGCGGAAAACTGATTCCGCCGGACAACATGGCGATAATTTCCGAATTGTCGGCCAACTTGGAGGTGAAAAAGATCACTGCAATAAACGTAAATAGCGGACTGAACAAGTTGGCAAAATAGGGAATAAAATTCAAGTAATAATCAAATATAATGTCTGTGAGCGAAGGCGAATTTTCACGGATGAATTTATCTATTTTCTCATTCACATCGAACATAACGGTAATAGATATAATCAACAGGATGGCAAAAACATACGTGCCAAGAAACTTTTTGATAATATAACGGTCAATGGTGCTGAGAAACTTCATAAATCCATAAATGAGCCGCAAAGGTGGGGATTTTTTTTGAACTGCGCAATTATTTTTAAACAGCACAGGAGAGAATCAAATCACTGTTAAATCCGCTGTTGTAATTGAGGCATGACTGAACGCTTCCACGAAGAGAAATCGCCCGCAATGATGTGTTGACGGGCCTCTTTTACCAAGCGGAGATAGAAGGCCAGGTTGTGGATAGAAGCGATTTGCAAGGCCAATATCTCGCCGGCCATGAACAAGTGGCGGAGATAAGCTTTGCTATGCAAGCGATCGACTACCGTAGCGCCTTCGGGGTCAATTGGGGAAAAATCGTCTGCCCACCGCCTGTTTCTCAAGTTCAGGATGCCGTTTGAGGTGAAGAGTTGTCCATTGCGGCCATTGCGCGTCGGCATGATGCAGTCGAACATGTCCACGCCTCTTTCGATACATTCCAGGAGATTGGCCGGTGTACCTACGCCCATGAGATAGCGCGGTTTGTCGGAAGGCAGAATTTCGTTGACGAGTGTAACCATTTCATACATTTTTTCGACAGGTTCGCCAACAGCCAATCCGCCGATAGCATTTCCGTCGGCGCCTTTGGAGGCGACATTTTCGGCGGCTCTTTTGCGCAGGTCGGGATATACGCAGCCTTGCACAATGGGGAAAAGACTTTGCGGATAACCATATTTAGCATCTGTTTCTTTGAATCTTTTCAGGCAACGATCCAACCATCTTTCGGTCATATCCAGCGATTGTTGGGCATAGCGGTAATCGGCATCTCCCGGAGTACACTCATCGAAAGCCATGATAATGTCGGCGCCGATGCTTCGCTGAATATCTATGACGTTTTCGGGCGTAAAAAGATGTTTGGAACCGTCGATATGGGAACGAAATTCGGCGCCTTCTTCCTTTAATTTTCGGTTGGATGACAAGGAAAATACTTGAAAACCACCACTGTCCGTCAGGATCGGCCGGTCCCATCCGCAGAAGGCATGCAATCCGCCGGCCTGTTCCAAAATGCCTGTTCCGGGACGTAAATACAGGTGGTAGGTATTGCCAAGGATGATTTCGGCATGAATATCGTTTTTCAGTTCCGTAACGTGTACGGCTTTGACGGAAGCTTGTGTGCCTACCGGCATGAAGATGGGCGTTTCTATCTCGCCGTGAGCGGTCGTGATTTTCCCGGCTCTGGCACTGGAATGGGGGTCTGTATGTTGAAGTTCAAAGTTCATTTTTTCATCCATGCGTTTCAAGTTAAATGACTAATTCCCCTTTTCCTTGGCGGACAATCTCCGGGTTGTCACCCCTGCAATCGACGATGGTAGAGGCTTCGAT
>JAISFI010000194.1 GCA_031263685.1 Dysgonamonadaceae bacterium
TTGTTTGGACAACTCCTAATTGTAACCGTTGGTGGTGAAATGTTTAATGTTACATCATTAAAGATTATTGATTGGGGAATAATTATTGGAATCACCTCCATTGTTTTATGGGTGGGTGAGTTCAATAAATTTCTGAAATGGAAGAACTTGTTCCGCTTACAAGCACACCGATTGCAAAAATAAACGGAACTCAAAAGATTGACATTTTAGCCCTGAAAGTAAATGTGCTTTCAGGGTTAATTTTGTGTGCCGCGCATGAAAGATAATCCACTACGGGGGCAGGTAGTTCCCCAAACAAAGGCTGCGGTTTCTCCGCTTTCTCTATGATATCAATTCTTTATATCAGTATATTTTTTAATCGTTTATTTCTCTGTCTGCCCGAAACGGATAAATCTGTATCTTCCGTCTGCACCCTGGCTTGTTACGTATTGTATCTTGCCTTTGGATACTGTTACCCTGTTTTCGTGGGTATGACCTGCAAAGATGCCTGCCAGCTGAGGCGTTTGCATCACTAAATCGAGGAATTTGACCGAATTAGGGTCTTCCTGTCTGACGGGAGGAGTGTCGCCTGATTCAGGTCTGCGGCGCATCATCGTCATACCCGGCATTCGCAAAGGGATATGAACAAACAAAACAATCGGATAAGGTTTTGCCATCTGTTGTTTGTAAAAATCAAGTTGCCTGTCCAGAATCGTATTTGTTGAATTATCAACGGTTACGATATTGACGTTCTTCCAAATCAACGAATTAAACATTGGGTCGGTTCCCTGGTAAAGAGGCAGCAACCGTTTCTCAATCCATTTTTGTCTCAGCTCTTCTTTGTCGCCCGGCTCATCCGGATAGTACCAGTCGTGGTTTCCGGCGGTATAAATCCATGGAATGCCTGTATCTGTCAGCATTTTAAATACTGTCTTAACTAACAGCTCCGACGGATAATTGACGATGTCGCCCCCCAAAACCAGCAAGTCAGGTTTTCTTTCTTTCGCTATTTCGAGCGTCATTTCCAGACAGTCCATTGGCGACACAATGGCGCTCGTTTTGAAATGTTTATGCGTTCCGGGAAGATTTATTTCCCTCATGTACTTACTCCATGTAACATAAGGCTCTTCCGTTTCGTCCCCTTCCAGACTCACATGCGAATCCGCAATATGAAGTATAGTAAAAGGCTGATCCAAACGCTTCATCAGTATAGCCGTATCTAATTCGGAACTGCTGTGAATAAACTCCAGTTCCTCTTTCTGCCGGTTAAATGTAAAAGACGGCATGGCAAAAGCAGCGCCCAGCACCGCAATGTTTCTGAAAAAATCTCTTCGTATCATATTCATATTTTTTGATTACCAGCCATAAGGCTGCGTTTTCAAGATAAAAGAACAATCATTTTATAATCCGGCCACTGTAACTCCTTCAACGTTTTCATTCCACGTGATACGTTCGTTCCAGGGGGCTTTCTTTCGCTTGCTGCGGCGGTCGAAGATGAGCAGGTAAAGCGGCGAGCCGGGCGCTTTTCGGTCCTGATAGCGTTTTATCTGTTTCAGTCCTTCCGCAAGAACGCTCTCATAGCCCTTTTTGTCCCGCAATACTTTTATTTCCATGATACATTTATAATTCTGATATTCGACGTACAAATCCATTTTCCCGCTTCCGGCGGCTACTTCACGGTTAATCCTTCCGCCTCCGTTCAAAAGTCGCTGCATAAAGGCCAGCAGCATCAGATGGGGAAACGATTCCCGGAAAATAGATTTTTCTTCCCACAATTCCGAGTTTTCCCGCCAGAACTGTTGAAATTCCTGTAGCAGGCTGTCCATGTCCAGGCTGCCGTCCGGCTTTTGCCATTTGAAGTTGGACGGCGGCGGCATCATGATTTGCATGCTTGAATTTACAACCCGTGTAAGGATTTCCGTATAGATGGGGTTGGAGATGGTCAGTCCTTTTTCCGTGTCAAACATCACCAGTCCCAGATCCATCGCCTGCTGCACGCCCGGACTGTCGAGGTTCAGATCCATGTTCATTTCACCCGAAATGATGGTCTCAATGACCGGTTTTATCGCTGCATCCTGCATCCGGTAAACCAGCGAGTCCCGGTGTGTCTCGCGCGCATCAATCATCTGCTGGCGCGCTTCTACAATATGCTTTAATTCGACTGTTTCCGTGCTTTTTTCATCCAGAATTTTGATCGTGGCGCGCTTGAACAGGTTGTTGACAATCCACGGCTGCCCCTGTGACTGTTCCCAGACATAATCCAGCGCCTCCTGCGTAATTTGCTGCCCCGTTTCGGCTGTCCGCTGAGCAAAAAGCCTGGCTACGTCTTCTTCCGAGAAATTTTTTAACAGGATGGAATCTTCCTTGATATTAAACGGTGAACCGGGATTCGGCGCATTCCCGCCTTTGCTTTGCGTAATATAATCCTTCAAATCGCGCATGCCGACAATTGCCACGGATATGGGGAATTTTCCCACTCCACGGGATGCAAAGCCGCCACGCAACTGTCGCAGGAAACTTATCAGCGCCTCGCCTGTCAGAACGTCCACTTCGTCGAAAAGCACAATCAAAGGCTTTGGAGCGACAAGTTTTGCCCATTCCTCAAGCGTTG
>JAISFI010000424.1 GCA_031263685.1 Dysgonamonadaceae bacterium
TTGTCATCGGAAGTTTTCCGAACATGTTCTGAAATTTCCGGGTCGCATTTGCGAGGACAAAGGTAGAGGTGTTTAAGATGCGGTACAATACCATGTTTATGGTATTTTTATGTTCGGAAAAAATTTCCTGCGTTTATATCTGTCAAAATTTCATCTTTACCCCTGCGTTTCGTATCTTTGCAGCGATTTTTAATTCTTTCATTTGAGTGTCGTATTTCTAATACGGCAAAAATAAATAACTTCCGAATATGAAAACGAAATGTATGTGGATTTTTCTCCTCTGTGAACTGTTTGTCTGTCTGCCCGTGCTGGAAGCACAAAAGAAGAATCAGCACTATATTGATTACATTGAGAAATATCACGAACTGGCCATTTATCACATGAAGACGTATAAGATTCCGGCGAGTATTACACTGGCACAGGGGATATTGGAATCCGGCGCGGGAAGAAGCCCTTTCGTGCTGCGCTCCAATAATCATTTTGGAATCAAATGCCAGAATGAATGGAACGGCGCTAAAGTATATCGGGACGATGACGCACGCAACGAATGTTTTCGGAAATACAAAAAGGCAGAAGATTCTTTTGAAGACCATTCCCGTTTTCTGGCGCAGCGATCCCGCTATGCCGAACTTTTCCGTCTGGACATAAGCGCTTATCGTTTATGGGCGAAGGGCCTTTCCCGCTGCGGATATGCGACCGATCCGCATTATGCCGCCAAGCTCACTAAACTCATAGAAGATTATGAGCTTTACAAATATGATAACGCTAAATTTGGACAGGCAAAAGGCGGTCATTCGGATGCTGTTTTAAGCGGCAAGATCCCCCACGAAAGAGATGTTTATAAAAAATACGGCTTGATATATGTCGTTGCCGAAGCGGACGACAGTTTTGAGAAAATTGCCGTCGATATGGATTTTTCCGTCGGCAACCTGCTCGAATACAATGAAGTGCCCGAAGGTTTCCCGCTCAATAAAGGCGATATTGTTTACCTGGAAAAGAAGAAGCAAAAAGCGAATAAGCCTCATTACGATCATGTGGTTCAGTCTGGAGAATCCATGCACAGCATCTCTCAGCAGTACGGTATTCGACTGCACAACCTGTACCGAATAAATAAAAAAGGCGAGGAATTTGTGCCTGTGAAAGGCGATGTGTTGCGCTTACGGTAATCCGAACATTCGACAGGCATTTCTGCCGGTTTGAATTTCAACGCTTCGCGCATCTGTTTCCCACAGTGTCGCTAACTTTTCGACAGTAAAGCGGATATAAGCCGGCTCGTTCCGTTTTCCCCGGTATGGAACGGGCGCCAGATAGGGAGCGTCGGTTTCTACTACGATTCGCTCCGGAGGACAAAGCCGGATGGCTGCTTCTGCTTTGGAATTTTTGAAGGTAAGAACACCGTTCACACCGATAATAAAGTGTTCCAGCGCTAAAATGGCAGTCAACTCTTCCGGCGACCCGCCGAAACTGTGGAAAATTCCGCGCAAATACCGGCTTCCAATTTTATCCAGGCTTTCCATGACGTACGAAAACGCGTCCCGGCAATGAATCACTACCGGCAGTTGCACGTCAATGCTCCATTTCAGTTGCTCTTCAAAAGCAAGAATCTGCTCTTGCAGAAATGTTTTGTCCCAATGCAAATCCAGGCCGATTTCCCCTACGGCTATGTATTTGCGAACGGAAAAAAGTTGTCTTAGTTTTTTCAATACCGCACTGTAATCCGATTGAACGGAAGTTGGATGCAGTCCCATCATTGGCAGGCAATAATCCGGAAATGTATCTGCCAGGCGATGCATCCGGTCGACAGATTTCAAATCGATGTTTGGTAGCAGGATCTTTTCAATGCCCGTTTGCCGGGCGCGTGCGATGACGATCTCCAGATCCGGATCAAAATCTTCTTGATAAATATGCGCGTGGGTGTCTATCAAACTCATTGAGCAGATTCTCCCTTTCTGTAGTAATACATGACGCCAAATTCCCGGCATTTGTTCAACCGCGCTTCGCCGGACAAGTTTTTAAAGCTTTCTTCCGTGGCGTTCCAAACGTCAAGAATAATTTTGTCGGCAGGCGCTCTCATCTCATTCAACGCCTTGAGGCTTCGGGATGTATTTTTCTGGTGCATCTTCTGTGCATGAAAAGCCTCTTTGAACAAATCGTAATGTACCTTCACTTTTGCGATTGTAGGGTTGTAGATTGGCGCTCCTCCTTTTTGTATCCGCTCGTTTTCGCCTTTGATGATTTTTTCTCCCCAAGACAGCAATGCGTTGTCGGACAGCATATCCGGCGTGCTGTAATCCTTCGGATTCAGCCCATACAATTCTTTTAGCTCTTCTTTGATTTCTCTGCGAATGACGGCTAAGTTAAATACCTGAATAAAGTGGGAAAGATAAAGCTTGGCATTTTTAACTAAAACCTGATACTTCTTGTTGCTCTGTGTTTGTGCCTTCAAGGTTTGCTGATATACATTTTGAGCGTCTCTGAAACGAGAAAGCAAGGTTCTCGCTTCACTTAATATCTCAAAAGGAACAATCTGCTGAAGTACACTTTGAGAATTTCCCGTCTGGATAGCTTTTTCCAAAGCTCGGATACGGGCCTCATCTGTGTTGGGTAGTCTCCGATACGGCATAACTTAATTTTTTTTCTTCGTTTTTTTATGTGTCTCTTTTCATCAATGATATTGCTAACTGGTACAATATTTCCGTTCTTTCATCCGGCATGTTCAACAGTTTCAGAGATATAACGGACTTTTCAAAAAAATATTGCATTTTTTGTTCAGACAATACTTTCAAATTCAACTTATTATATATTTCCGTGACGGATTGAATTTTTTGTTCGTTCCGGTCAGGATCAACTACAGACAACCAGTGCAGTAACTCGCGTCTGTCATTTTCCGTAGCTTTGTTTAAGGCGTTAATTAGCAGGAAAGTTTTTTTATTGCACAGGATGTCTCCACCAACTTTTTTCCCGAATATCTCCGGATCTCCGAAAACATCCAGCAAGTCGTCTTTCACCTGGAAGGCCAGGCCGATATTGATTCCAAAATCATAAATATTATTGGCATCTTCGCGATTCGCTCCGGCAGCTACAGCTCCCGTCTTCAAGCAGGCGCCCAGCATGACGGCGGTTTTCAGGCGAATCATTTCCAGGTATTCTGCTTCCGAAACATCCGTCCGGTCTTCAAAGTGCATGTCGTATTGTTGTCCGCCGCAAATCTCGGAAGCTGTAGTTCCGAAAATATCCAGTATATCTTTCAAAGAGGAGGCTGGCGACTGCGCAATATATTTGTAGGCCAAAATCAGCATCGCATCTCCCGAAAGAATGGCCGTATTGTCATTCCATTTTCTATGAACAGTTGCTTTTCCTCTTCTCACCACAGCTTTATCCATCAAATCGTCGTGCAGCAAAGTAAAATTATGAAAAATTTCCCAGCCAAGGGCAACCGGAATAACTTTGTCCACATCATCCTTATACAGATTATAGGCCAATAGCACCAATGCAGGACGAATCCGTTTGCCTCCCAACGAGAGGGTATAACGAATGGGATCATACAGTTCTGCCGGTTGACAGTTATAGGAAATTTTTTCAATCTCACCATTGATTTTATTTAACGCTTCCCGAAATGTAATCATGTTTTAAAACAATTAAGCCCCAAATGTACTATTAATTTTGATAGAAAGCAAAAAAATGAATACCTTTGTCGACCTAAATATCAACCGTTAAAACAAAAAAAAAAATGTCGAAAGAAAATTCTTCTCAACTGCCATACAAAGTGGCAGACATTCATTTGGCCGATTTTGGCCGCAAAGAAATCGAAATAGCAGAACACGAAATGCCCGGATTGATGGCGCTCCGAAAAAAATATGCCGGACAAAAACCCTTACAGGGCGCCCGTATCACAGGTTCCTTGCACATGACCATTCAAACCGCAGTTTTAATTGAGACTTTAGTCGATTTGGGAGCCGATGTGCGTTGGGCCAGTTGCAATATCTTTTCTACGCAAGATCATGCCGCTGCTGCAATTGCCGCTGCCGGTATTCCGGTTTTTGCATGGAAAGGTGAAACGCTCGAAGACTATTGGTGGTGCACAGACCAGGCGTTGTCATTCCCCAACGGAAAAGGTCCGAACCTGATTGTCGATGACGGTGGCGATGCTACCCTGTTGATACATTGGGGCTATCAGGCAGAAAACGATGCAAAGACCATCGACCGGAAAGGCGGCAACCACGAAGAGCAGGTCATTCTCGACACCCTGAACAGCATACTGAAAGCAGATAATCAACGCTGGCACAGAACGGTAGCCGAATTGAAAGGCGTTTCGGAAGAAACAACTACCGGTGTGCATCGCCTGTATCAGATGATGGAAAAAGGCGAATTGCTGATTCCTGCCATCAACGTAAACGACTCCGTGACCAAATCCAAGTTCGACAACCTGTACGGCTGCCGCGAATCGCTGGCCGACGGCATCAAACGGGCAACCGACGTAATGATTGCCGGAAAAGTAGTCGTTGTCCTGGGCTATGGAGATGTAGGTAAAGGTTGTGCCAAATCCATGCGCTCTTACGGCGCCCGCGTTATTGTCACCGAGATAGACCCGATTTGCGCTTTACAGGCCGCGATGGAGGGTTTTCAGGTTCTAACAATGGAAGAGGCCGTCAAGGAAGGCAATATCTTCGTGACAACCACCGGAAACCGCGACGTCATCACCATCGATCATCTTAAAGTGATGAAAGACCAGTCGATTGTATGTAACATCGGACATTTTGACAACGAAATACAGGTAGATAATTTGGTCAACTATCCGGGAATCAAGCACGTGAATATCAAACCGCAGGTAGATAAATACATTTTCCCGACGGGAAATGCCATCTTCCTCTTGGCCGAAGGCCGTTTGGTGAACCTGGGTTGTGCTACCGGCCATCCCTCGTTCGTGATGAGCAACTCGTTTACCAACCAGACGCTGGCGCAAATTGACCTGTGGGAAAAACAATACGAGATTGGTGTTTACCGCCTTCCCAAATACCTTGACGAGGAAGTCGCCCGCCTGCACCTCGGCAACATCGGCGTCAAGCTGACTACCCTTACTCCGGAACAGGCCGCCTACATCGGTGTCAATCCGGAAGGCCCCTACAAAGCAGAACATTACAGATACTGAAAGATGTTGAATGATGCGTATTGCCTACTTATCCACTTTCTATCCTTTCCGCGGCGGCATTTCCCAGTTCAATACGATGCTTTACCGGACATTGCTGAAGCAGGGGCATGAAGTGAAGGCATTTACGTTCAGTTGCCAGTATCCTGCTTTTCTGTTTCCTGGAAAAACACAATATGTGGAAGATTATGATGCGAAAATGGCGGTTGATACGGAAGCGATTCTTAGCAGTATCAACCCGTTTTCGTACGAGAAAACCGCCCGCGCCATTCTCCGGTGGAAGCCGGATGTCTTGTATGTCAGTTATTGGATGAGTTTTTTTGCGCCCTCGCTGGGGCATGTTGTCAAAAGGCTGAAAAAGAAAGGTATTCCAACGCTTTGTATCATCCATAATGTGATTCCTCACGAACCTCATTTTTTCGATAAACCGCTTACCCGTTTGTTTTTCAATCACTGTGCGGAATTTGTGGTGATGAATCAAACGGTTAAAAACGACCTGTTGCGCTTGAAACCGGACGCCCGTTACATCCTGAAGCCGCATCCTCTGTACAGCCAGTTCGGAGCAAAGATAGCGCAAACGGAAGCACAGCAACGCCTGGGTTTGGACTCCTGCAGGAAGACGCTCCTGTTTTTCGGACTGATACGGGATTACAAGGGATTGGACCTGCTGATTCAGGCGATGTCTTTGCTGGACGATTCCTATCAACTGATTATTGCCGGCGAGTCTTACGGCGATTTCACCAAATATCGGCAATTGATTGACGCTTCATCGGCGAAAGAGCGAATCTTTGTCTGGAATCGCTACATCAGCGATCATGAAGTGCCGGTGATGTTTTCCGCCGCCGATGTGTTGGTTACGCCTTATCGCTCGGCTACGCAGAGTGGTGTGATTCCAATTGCTTACCATTTTGAAACGCCGGTTTTAGCTACCAATGTAGGCGGCTTGAAAGAATCGATCGAGAAACCGGGAACCGGCTTGGTTTGCCTGCCACAAGCAGACAGTCTGGCCAGCGGTATTCACAAAATGTTTCAATCCGGCGCAGAAGTATTTGTGGAGAATATCCGTAAGGAGAAAAAAAATCTTTCGTGGGAAGCCTTTGCTGAAGCGCTGGTTCAGCTTGCCGAAACCTTGCCGGCTCCGGCAAGCAGATAAAAACCGGAATAAACATTCAAATTGGATACGCGTTGTACCCGACACACTCCCGGTTAAGATATTTTTCAAATCCATCTCTTTTGATAAGATTGATGGTTGCCGGAACATCGGGTGATTTTACTGCTAAAGAGATGCTTCCAACAGCCATATTCGGCAGAACTAAAGAAGCGCCTTTGTTTTTGATAAAATAAACGATACCGGCTTCTTGTAACAAGGCCTCTAAAATATCTGATTCATTAGGAAACGTAAAAGTTGCTATTTCTACGAAATCATCCATAGTTTTTATTTTTAAACGGTTATACGATATATTTTATAACAAATAACCACTTTATTTTGTTTAGAATCCAGCAAATTGACGTGTTTAGTTAATATTTTGATTTTCGCGCAAAAAAAAGATTGTTTTCAAAGGCTGCGTACAGCGGTATTCATAAAAAAAGAAGACTGGCCTTTTGGGACAGTCTTCTTTCTTCATAAGGTTTTTCTTACCGTTCTTATTTTGCAATGACGCGAATCATTTCGACCAGTTTGTTGGAATAACCCCATTCGTTGTCATACCAGGCAACTACTTTGGCGAAATTCGAGTCGAGCGAAATACCGGCTTTGGCATCGTAAACCGAAGTCAGCGAACATCCGCGGAAATCGGTAGAAACTACAGCCTCTTCGGTATAACCGAGTACGCCTTTGAGTTCGCCTTCCGATGCGGCTTTCATAGCTGCGTCGATATCGGCTTGAGTAGCGGATTTTTCGAGAACAACCGTAAGGTCAACTACCGATACGTCCGACGAAGGAACGCGCATCGACATGCCTGTAAGTTTTCCGTTGAGTTCGGGAAGCACTTTTCCTACTGCTTTGGCTGCACCGGTAGAAGAAGGAATAATGTTTTCCAGGATTCCACGACCGCCGCGCCAGTCTTTTGCAGAGGGGCCGTCGACGGTTTTCTGGGTGGCAGTAGCTGCGTGAACGGTTGTCATCAAACCTTTGATGATACCGAACTTGTCGTTCAACACTTTGGCTATCGGAGCCAAACAGTTGGTCGTACAGGAAGCATTTGAAATAATATCCTGACCGGCATAAGTTTTGCTGTTTACGCCATAGACAAACATGGGTGTTGCATCTTTGGAAGGAGCGGAAAGGATCACTTTCTTTGCACCTGCGGTAATGTGTTTGCGAGCTTTTTCGTCGTCAAGGAAAAGACCGGTCGATTCAACAACCACGTCGGCGCCTACGGCATCCCATTTGAGTTGTTCGGGATCGCGTTCGGCCGTCAAACGGATTTTTTTACCGTTTACGATCAGGGTGTTGCCTTCTACGGCAACGTCTCCTTTGAATGCTCCGTGAACCGAATCGTATTTGAGCATGTATGCCAAATAAGCGGGATCCAGCAAATCGTTAATACCTACCACTTCGATATCGTCTGCGAAGTTGTAAACAGCGGCACGGAACACCATGCGACCAATACGGCCAAAACCGTTAATACCTACTTTAATCATTTTAATTTAATTGTTTCTGGGTTTATAAATCTAATACAATCTCCTATTTTTAATCTCCAACTTTAACAGCCACACGGAGTGGCGCATGCATACATAAATACGAATGTCAGCATCAAGATCGAATAAAAAATTTTATTCATTGACTAAAGACTTTTTGATAATTTTTCGAGGAATAAGCCTCTCTTTTACTTAGGTGGGCAAAGGTACTGCTTTTTTTCTTTTTTGCCAATTTCCCGGAATAAAAAATTGTTGCAGGTTTTCAAAAAAAACAAAGATATGTTACAGTTTTACGATAATAAACGCCTGTAAATTTCGTTCAATAATCAGTCAATGCACCACAGATGGTAACAGATAGACGTCGATAGTTGTAATGGGTGCAAAACACGAATAGATTATTATCTCCATGAAGAAAATCATAGTGTCGGTAACGAACGATTTGGTGACCGACCAGCGTGTACACAAAGTATGTATGACCCTCCATAACGCAGGTTATGAAGTATTACTTGTAGGCAGAAAGCTTAGGACAAGCGAGGCGCTTTCCCGCGTGTATCAGACGCATCGCATGAAACTGATATTCAACAGGAAAGCATTTTTCTATTTAGAATATAATCTCCGTTTGTTTAGCTACCTTCTGCTGTCTCGTGCAGATATATTCCTGTCGAATGATACGGATAGTTTGCCGGCGAATTATTGTGCATCGGTTTTCCGTAAGAAACCATTAATTTTTGATGCGCACGAGATGTTTCCGGAAGTACCGGAACTGGTTGGCCGTCCGTTCATAAAGAATATTTGGAAGAAGTTAGAAGATTGGATATTTCCACACCTGAAATATTGCTATACCGTTTGCTCGTCCATTGCAGAGATATACAGTGAGCGTTACGGGATAAGGATGCAAGTAGTTAGAAACGTGCCTTTTGCAGCCATTCCTCAAAATCATGCGACAATAGATTTGGCGGCAGATGGAAAAAAAGTTTTGCTTTATCAGGGAGCCGTCAATGTAGGAAGAGGCATCGAATGGATGATTGATGCCATGCCTTATCTGGACGACTGCATTTTTTATATTATCGGTAACGGAGATGTGATGCGGGGAATGCAGGAAAAAGTGGAAAAACTCGGGTTAACGGATAAAGTCAGGTTTTTGGGCAAAGTTCCGTTGGAAGATTTGGCAGCATATACGTCGCAAGCCGATATTGGCCTGGTTTTACTGGAAAACAAGGGACTGAATTATTACTATTCCTTGCCCAACCGTATTTTTGATTTCATACAGGCGAATGTACCTGTATTGGCGTCGGATTTTCCGGAGATACGAAAAATTATCACCGAATATCCGGTTGGGAAATTGATTCGGGATTATGCACCTCAACAGTTAGCGACGTCTATTCGGGAAATATTGTCAAACTCCGAACACCTTTGTTTTACAAAGGCAAGCATTGATTTTACCTGGGAAAAGGAATCGGAAATAATCTTGCAGATATTGGAAAATATCTCATTGGATACTGCAAAAAAATCCCACGCGATAACAGTCGAACAGCAACAGACTCGGATGTTTCCCCAATAGATTTTTTATCAATACAGGCCGGAAAATTTGGAAGGAAAAAGTGCAAATGGCTTTCAAGCGGAGTTTTTTCAGCCGTTCTGTTGCCTGTATGATTCGGAAGTAGCGGGACGAATCAATTTCGTTATTTTTCAGCAGATGTGCTATCTGAAGAAGATTTGTCAAACTGCTTTCTGTTTTTTTCAGGAATATCGCATTGCTCTCCAGACCGGTATGAATTAGCGGATTGTCAATATGCCGGACGTGAAATCCGTTTTTCTCCAATTCGATTCCGAACAAAGTATCTTCATGTCCGTAGTCCGTAATTGCTTCGTTGAATGTGACCGTATTGAAAACATTCCGATCTATGAGAAAATTGTTTGTCCGGAAGCCGAGATTAGGTTGATTAGACCGTTGCCCGGCGGTGAGCGATTCTCTTTGGCGCCCATATTTCCACCGCAGGGAAAAAGAAGCGTCTTTCAGTTCTTTCTCATAGATACAACCGCCGTAGCATACGATGTTGGGTTGGCAGATGTCGATATATTGCGCGATATACATGTCAGAAGGAATGGCCGAATCGCAATCCATAAAGAGTAGGTAAGGATACCGCGCTTTTGCGGCCAGCAAATTACGGATTTTTGCCCGTCCTATATTTTGTTCCAATGGTATATAAATGGTGTTTGACTGCCGGATGAGCCGGTTTTTTTCTCTAAACTCCGGCAACGAAGCATCATCTATCCATACAATTTCAAAAGGGATGCCCGATGCGGTAAGCAAGCGGTGCAGCGCCTCAAGCAGGCGGGATACATCGTAATTATAGACAGGAATACAAACACTTAGCATTTTCCGGCGACTACTTCGATTATGTTGTCTTTTGTTAAATAACGGGCGGCTAAAGCTCTTATTTCTTCCGGTGTAATATTTTTCACCGCATCTATCTGTTTCTGCAGAAAATTCACATCCATACCGCTTGCCAGCAGTGAGATATGCGCTTCAATCAGGGAAAATGTACTGTCCAGACTGCGGGCGAAATCGCCCAGCATATAGTTGCGTACCATCTCCAGTTCCTGCCTGTCAATCTGATCGCTTTGCAGGCGATCGATTTCCCGGTAAACTTCTGCAATCAGGTTTTCCGTATGTTCCGGCGCTGTTTGAGTGGCGATGGAGAGGAAAGCTGCATGTTTATAACTCGTTATCCCGGATGAAATACCATAAGTGTACCCTTTTTCTTCGCGAATGTTGGACATTAACCGGCTACCGAAATATCCGCCTAAAATGGTATTTAACACTTTCAAGCCCGGAAAATCTTCGTGCGACCGGTTGATCGTGCCTAATCCCATGCGAATAGCATTTTGTATGGCATTGTCTTTGGGAACGGATACCCTTGGAGAGGATGCGGATGTGACCGTTTCCGGTACGAATGTTTCCTTGCTGAGGCTGGAAGACAGACGTGGAGCGCTGAACAGTGTGTCTATTATTTTTAACCGGGCGTCTTCCACTTTGCCGGAAAGGATGATGTTGATGTTGTCGGTTCGATAATACATCTGATGAAAGCTTTTCAGGTCATCGGTACAGATGTTGTCGAAATCTTCCCAAACCGTCCTTTTCCCATAAGGATGTTCTTTGCCGAACAGTGCGCCGACAAAAGCTTTAGAAGCAAGCGCCTGCACCTTATCATTCTCTATGAGGAATTGCTGTTTGCGGCATTTTAGCAGGGTTTGAAATTCACTTTCCGAAAAATGCGGCTCGTAGAACATCATACTCAACAATTCGACGGTTTCCTTAAAATATTTGTTTAAAGTGAACAGCGTCAAATAAGTATAATGATAGTTATCCGAGAGTTGCAACCAGGCGCCATAAAAATCCAGTTGTTCTGCCATTTGCTTGGCGTTGAGCTTTCCGGCGCCTTCCTTCAGCAGTTGACTTGTGAAGCCGGAAACCAAAGCCTTGGGTTGCAGCCAGCGTCCGGCGCCGATCATGATATCGACTCGGCAGACGTCCTGCTCTCCACTGTTCAAATAATACACGGGGACGCCGTTGGTCAGCGTGTATGTTTCGGTGGAACGTATCGGTATTTGTGAAATTTGTCGAAAAGGAGGCGGGATGCTACGATCGATTGTTGTCATGCTTTATTTATCCTGTTTTATTATTATTCTGTTTCATGTGTTGACTGTAAAACGGCAAGCGCGTGTTTCATATCTTCGGGCGTATCAATGCCGATCGTTTCTTCGTGTGTGATTCCGGTTTTGATGATATACCCGTTTTCCAGCCACCGGAGCTGTTCCAGAGATTCGGCCATTTCCAGTTTGGATTGCGGCAAGGCGGTAATAGCCGCCAGCACGTCGGCTTTGTAAGCATACAAGCCAATGTGCTTATAAAAAGTGTGCAGTTGTAACCATTCCGCATATTCTTTTCCGCGCAGATAGGGGATTATGGATCGGCTGAAATAGATGGCTTGCATCCGGTTGTTTACCACCACTTTGGGAGTATTGGCGTTGAACAGCGCCTCGAAACCGTCTTCCGGTTTGAATGGTTTGATTAAGGTTGCAATTTGCGTATCCGCGTCGTTGAAACAGGCTTGAAGTAGGGTTATCTGTGCGGGTTTGATAAAAGGCTCATCTCCCTGTATATTGATTACGACGTCGTATGTTGCTCCCAGACGGGTGTAGGCCTCATAACAACGCTCTGTTCCGCTCGTATGCTTGTCGGAAGTCATGATTGCTTTTCCGCCGAAGGAGGAGACCGCTTCATAGATGCGCCGATCGTCGGTTGCAACTAGCACATCATCCAGTTGGTCGGCCACCTGTTCATAAACCCGCTGTATCATCGGTTTACCCAGCATGTCGGCCAAAGGTTTACCCGGAAACCGGGTCGATGCGTACCTCGCCGGTATAATCCCAACAAATTTCATCTTTTATTTCTGCTATTTTTCATTAAAAGCTTTGCATATCGTACAGGCGCTTGTAGAATCGATCTAACTGTATCAGTTCCTCATGTTTTCCGTGTTCTACGATTTCACCTTCGTGCATGACGCATATTTCATCTGCATTTTTGATGGTCGAAAGCCGGTGAGCGATAACGATAGTTGTCCTGTTTTTCATCAGATTTTCCAACGCATCCTGTACCAGTTTTTCCGATTCGGTATCCAATGCCGAAGTCGCTTCGTCGAGGATGAGAATGGCCGGGTTTTTGAGGATGGCGCGGGCGATGCTGATGCGTTGACGCTGTCCGCCGGAGAGTTTACAGCCGCGATCGCCGATATTTGTATGATACTGGTCGACGCTTGCCATGATGAAATCGTGCGCATTAGCCACTTTGGCGGCGGTAATAACTTGTTCCATCGTTGCGTTTTCGACGCCGAAAGCAATGTTGTTGAAGAAAGAATCGTTGAACAGGATGGCTTCCTGATTCACGTTTCCCATCAGTTGACGGAGGTCGAACAGGGTCGTATCTTTGATGCTCAAACCATCAATTTCTATCGATCCTTTATCAATATCGTAATACCTGGGCAGCAAATCTACGAAAGTAGATTTTCCGGATCCGGATTGCCCTACCAGCGCTATCGTTTTACCTTTGGGAATCGTCAGGTTGACGTTCTTCAGGATCCATTTTTCCTGATATTTGAACCAGACGTTTTTGTATTCGACTTTTTTGTTGAAAAACACAGGCTCAGGATTTTCAGGGTCTGTAATATTGGATTCGGCTTTCAATATTTTGTCTACCCGTTCCATAGACGCCAAGCCTTTTTGGATGGCATAGAGGGATCTGGACAGTTCTTTGGCCGGATTGATAAGACTGTAAAAAATGACTAAATAATAGATAAAAGTAGCGCCATCTATCGAACTGTGATTGTCCAAGATCAAAGAACCGCCGAACCAGAGCACAATCACAATCGTAATCGTTCCCAGCAACTCGCTGACAGGATGCGCCAATGATTGCCTTCTTCCGATTTTGATAGAAGTTCTCCGGAACATTTCATTGCCTTTACGGAAGCGCGATTTGATTTTTTCTTCTGCATTGAACGCCTTGATGATGCGCAGCCCGCCCAATGTTTCTTCTATTTGCGCCATCAATTCGCCCCATTGCTGTTGGGCTAAAGCAGAGGTACTCTTCAGTTTTTTTCCTATTTCGCCCATGATGTATCCCGAAACAGGAAGCAGAATGAGGACAAAAAGCGTCAACTGCCAACTGATGACGAACATGCAGGTAACATACATCACAATCAGTATCGGATTCTTGATCATCATATCCATCGAAGTCATAATGGAGTTTTCCACTTCTCCTACATCTCCCGTGATCCGCGCCATGATGTCTCCTTTTCTTTCGCTCGAAAAGAAACTGAGCGGCAAAGAAACTACCTTATCATTGATTTGATTGCGAATATCCCGAACAACGCCCGTTCGTAGCGGAATCATGAAAAAAGCGGCGAAATACATGTTTCCCGTTTTCAGCAGTGTCAAAATCATCAGGAAAACACCTAAGAAGACCAATGTGGCGATTTCTCCATACGTAGTGGCATAGTCTGTAATGTACCAGTAAAAATTGTTCTTGATGATATCCACGAACTCCGACAATGAGTTGTATGCACTCACGTTGAATGTCCAGGGAATGTATTCATAAACTTTCGCATCGGCCGACGTTTTGAATAATATATCCAGTATTGGAATAATTAACAGAAAAGAAAACAGATTAAAAAAGGCCGTGAGAATGTTGGCAATGACGCTCGCTCCAATATATTTTTTGTAGGGAAATAAAAACCGCCCGGCCAATAAAAGAAATTCTTTCATATAACTTTTTTATAAATAAGCGGCAAATGTACATGAAATTTTTGTGATATTAAACGCAGACGGATAAGTTTTTGAGTCGGCGGTGATTTTTTTTAGTTCACTTTCCTGTTTAGGATGCCGCTGCAACATAGCCATCCATAATCCGTCATTCCTCATTCCTAACAACCGCCCTCCTATAAACACCATACCCCCCAACCAGCGCCAGCAATATCAGCAATCCATCGCCCACGGAGAGGCCCACGTCTTCGGGCAAGTCGGTGGGCTTCGTCGTCAAGGCCGATTTGGATTCAAAGAGGAAGCCTGCCGGGTCTTCCCGATCGGGCACGACCTTCGCACTGCCGGACGGAGGAGTTTGCGACTGCCGGTATAAGCCCTGCGAACCGGCCATGAGAATATTTGTCCATAAGAGACATACAAACGTAATATATTTTATCGTTGTTTTCATTCTTCACTTATCACTTTTCGTTTTTCACTCTTCACTATTCACTTTTCACTTTTCACTTAGTTCACTTTACGACAATCTTTGTTGTATAAGCACGCGCCCCGCTTACTTTAAGGATGTAAACACCCGCTTGCGGCAAGGTGCAGGAAAACTCCCCTGCATTGGAGTCTCCGTCACTCAACAACTGTCCGGAAGCATCATACACCTGCACGGCGTCGGCCTGCCGGAGATTCTTTACGTGCAGTTGATGATTGCGCGAATAAGCAACGATTTCCGTTTTCGCTTCCTGCGCCTGCTCAATGCCGGTGCTTAAGCGGGCCGCCATGCGCAGGGCGTAACGGCTTTCGGTTTGCAACTCGCCGGACTGAAACACGTAAGGACTTGCCGAAAGATTATGCACCGTTTCCACACCGGAAACCTGCGCTACCAGCAGCGCCGTTTCCTGCTCATATCCCGTCTGTTTGTTGATAGAGATGGTATAAGTATCATCGCCCTTCAAATCAATGCCCAGCGGAATATCGCCGCCGGTTTGCCGCCGCTTGTCGAAAACCAGCTTCTGCTCGCCCAGCACGGTATAAAACTCCGGCTTGCCGCTGGAGCGGAAGGAAAACATTTTAGGCGCGTCTTCGCCCTGCACGAAACCGTCCGAATACCGGTCGTCGCGCTGTATGCGCAGCAGGTCGGTGTAGGGATTTTGAGCGGCGGTCAATGTTAATTCCAGCACGTTGGCCGCAGAAACGCCGGAGGCGGAGGAGCGGAAAGAGCCTTCTTCGGTATAAGTGACCGTGAAAATTCCGCTCTGATGCTCCGGAAAAGAATAGGCCTGCATAACGAAAGCATTGCCCGAAAAAGGAATTTGAAGCAACTCATCAGCATCTTCCGAGAAGTCTTTGTAACTGAACGTTCCGTCGCCGGCATGATAATAGACAAAGCCGCTGTAGCCGCTCGTGGACGGTTTCAGCTTAAAACTGTCGGTTTGCAGGTTGCCGACAAAGTTCCACCCAAACTGCGTGGGGCGGGTGGGACCGGTGTGGATGAGCACGTCGCGGGTTTTTTCTTCCTTGTCGAAAAAGGTCGGATTAGCAGCAGGGGTGTTTGCCGGAAAAATGAGCGACATGTCCTGCTCCGGAAAAATGAAATAGCCTTCGCCCGCCTTCAGGTCGGGATAATCGTCGAGACGGATGCCGTCGGCATCACTGATCCAGCGCCAGTTGATGTCGTTTTTCCCGATGGCGGCACGCTGCGCGCCGTCGTAGGTCATCAGGTAATAATCGGTATCGAATGTTTGGGGGGCGTTCAATCCACGGATGGAATTGATTGCCACATCGAAGGGGAAAGAAAGGGAATGATACTTCCGGCTGTCGCCGGTCAAAAAATACAGCAGCACGCCGACTGTTCCGGGCTTGCTGCTGCTGAAAGAAAGCGTCCCGCTGTTGCGAACGAGGCCGAACTTTTGCCGGCGGGAAGCCAGCAGCAGCGTATCGGTAAAGTTCATGGCGCCGCAGTTCACGAGGCGGGCGTTGCCATCGGCTACGGTATCGACCAGCACCCGCCCGTCGAGGTTTACACGGGTGTTTTCTTGGATATACATATCGCCGCAAATATTGACCGGAACGGCGCTCTGTGCGTTCTGTGCGAGGAGGAAACAGCTTGCGAGAAGGAATGTTATTTTTTTCATGAAGAAGCTTTTTAGAAATTACGAATTACGAATGAGGAATTACGAATGAGGAATTACGAATTACGATGTTTTTATTTTCGTCATTGCGGCTCTTCCACTCCGTCATTGCGAGCGAAGCGAAGCAATCCATATTTGTCTGAACGGTGATTTATTTGATTGAAATGATTCAACTGATTTTTTTAAGCACAAATCAATATGTGATACATGGCATGTAGAGACAAGGCAGTGCCTTGTCTCTACTCGGCTACGCACCGTATCGAGTAGCCGTACGACCGATCGTTATTGAATGCAGGGTAAACAGTAGTACTGAAGTACAAGCTCGAAGCATTAGCACTACTCGGCGAACTACTCCAGTAGTAGCCAATCGTGCCCACATTGTACAAATCACCGGTCGTAAAGTAACGGTACCCGACAGCAGGCAGGAAAACACTAATGGTACTACCGTCAGGCCTAAGACTAAGACCTTTGGGGGTTGTGGTTGAATTTATATCAGGAGAATTGTTAGCTATAATCTGCTGCCATTCGCCTTGTGTGGGAAGGCGCCATGCTTTACCGCCATCTTTCACACTACTGCAAGGGTTGTGTATCCATCCGGTAGGAGGATTAGTAGCATTATTAGTTCCATATTGTCGCCAATCTTCTGTCATACCCATTGATTCACGTAAAATGAATTGCCCATAACCGTCGGAGCCTTCCGCTACTTGACCGGAGGTGTTATCAACACTTACACCATAGGTTGCATACTTAACACCGGAGTAAAGAAAGTGACCGGAAACACTCGAAGTATCCCGAAGTTGATGCCCATCGGCTATACGTCCCCACTGAAATAAATAACCGGTAATGGCAGGGACGTCATTGCTGCTATTTAAACCCTTGGCAGCCTCCATCTGTTGTGCTACAGTCATTGATTTTCCCTCGTCGGTTACTCCCAGATTGTAAGGCAGCATGTATAACCCCGCTGTATGATCCGAGTTCGTGTAAACGAACGGGAAATCTATAGCGTCGAGATCCGTCAGGACACGTACCCATTGACTTCCGGCAACGAAGTAGATGCCTACTCTCAACCCGTTTCCCACCGCAGTGTTATAAACAACCACCCCCGCCAAATCGTCAAACGACGCAGCCAGCGGCAGCGGACTCGCAACATCCGTGAGCGCCACCACCGGCAGCCCCAGCCCGGCGGTAGCGGTATTGTTACTTCCGTTCAAATCCAGCACAACGCCCGAACGCGGAGGCGTCAGGTCGCCAATGCGCACCTGAGCCTGTAAAAC
>JAISFI010000444.1 GCA_031263685.1 Dysgonamonadaceae bacterium
TCCGTCCAGTACATTTGCATCTCGACGATAAACTGCCGGTTGTAGTTGTCCGTGCACCGGACATCCACCACGGAGTGTTTCATGGGAATGATTCGGGGAAGCATCTCACCGGTCTGGTACTCGATGCTTACCACTTTCCGGTCTTCCTCGAAAGGGAGCATGCTGTTGATAAGACTGATGCACAGATTCTTGTGTTGGCCGAAGATAAGCTTGAACGGCAAATCGTATTTTGGGTCTAAATATCGTCCCATAGCAGTTATATTTTAAATTTACAATTACAAAAGTACAAAAAATTTCGTTTCTACTCTCTAAAAAACAACTTTTCATGTTCTTTGAAATTTAATTGATTGGAAAAATAATTAAGTATCCCTCTATTCTGATATTACAGTTTGGAATAACGTCGACTTATAGTAACTTTGTCGCACGAAAACAAATTCAAAAACAATTCATTTATGCCTTATTATCATCCATTAAAGAGTTTGAATAAAGTCGAACGCTTGCGCACAATAAACAATTTGCTGAAATTGCGCAGCCGGTTAGATCGGGATATTCCGCAAAAAACAGCGACAGATACTTAAAAGGTGAAGTATGATTTGCCCTGATGATTTATCTATTCTACTTTTCTTTTGGGCAAAAATTATTTTTTAGAGAGCTGAAAAGGAATTTTTTGTACTTTTGTACGCTAATTAATTCTTACAATAAATCCTCACAATCCAATGAAAGAGTTCATCATCTCGGAAACGATAACGGAAAAAGCCGTTTTAATAGGCCTGATTACTCCGCTGCAAAACGAAGATACCGTTGCAGAATATCTGGACGAGTTGGCTTTTTTGGCCGAGACGGCTGCCATTGATCCGGTTCGTCGATTCACTCAGCGAATGGAATATCCTCATCCGGTGACTTTCGTCGGCTCCGGAAAATTACAGGAAATCAAAGATTATATCACTGAAAATGAAATAGGTATCGCAATCTTCGACGACGAACTTTCTCCCAAGCAACTGCGCAATATCGAGAAAGAACTCCAAATCAAAATCGTAGACCGCACGATTCTGATCCTCGATATTTTCGGACAACGGGCGCAAACGGCCTATGCCAAAACACAGGTCGAACTCGCCCAATACCAGTACATGTTGCCACGATTGACCCGTTTGTGGAGCCACCTGGACCGTCAGCGGGGCGGCGGCATCATCTCGCGCGGTACGGGTGAAACACAGATAGAGGCCGACCGCCGTATCATCCTCGAAAAAATTGCCAAACTCAAAAAGGATTTGGTCGACATCGACAAACAGATGGCCATGCAACGCAAAAACCGCGGCAAAATGGTGCGCGTAGCCTTAGTCGGCTATACCAACGTTGGTAAGTCGACCCTGATGAACCTGTTGAGCAAATCGGAAGTTTTTGCAGAAAATAAACTTTTTGCTACGCTGGATACAACCGTTCGCAAAGTTGTTGTAGATAATTTGCCTTTTCTGCTGTCGGACACCGTCGGTTTTATCCGCAAATTGCCTACCGAACTGGTAGAATCCTTCAAATCTACCCTCGATGAGGTACGTGAAGCCGACTTGCTGATACATATCGTCGACATCTCTCATCCGTCTTTCGAGGATCATATCCACGTGGTAAACACGACGTTGAAAGAAATAGACACGACGGAAAAGCCTGCGATTCTCGTCTTCAATAAAATAGACGCCTTTTCTCATGTCGTAAAAGAAGAAGATGATTTGAGTCCGCGCACAAGAGAAAATATCTCACTTGAAGAACTGAAACAAACCTGGATGGCCAAGATGCACGAAAACTGCATTTTTATATCTGCCAGAGAGAAACTGAATATAGACGAACTGAAAGAAATAATGTACCGGAAAGTCAAGGAAATACATGTATCAAGATTTCCGTATAATGATTTTCTTTATCAGCATTATGATGATGAAATTGAGGACTAAGAACTAAGAGTTAAGAAAACGAATTATGAGTTTAAAGACCTTTGCCGCAGCAGCATCCGGAACGGATGCCATTGCAACATCTCCCAATAATATATCCAACGCAGCCATATTGATAAATATATGCGAAAACTGACAAATAAAGAAATCGGCCAGCTCGTCGCACAGTCCTGCCTGGCAGACGATTGGAACAATATTTCCGTAGAAGAGGGATTCTCTCCGGAACATATCTTTCATACCCGTTTTTCGGGAAATATCACGCTGGGCGTTTTTGAAAAGGAATTTGTACTCGACGGCGGATTGAAAAAACATGCGGGACTTCGTCACGTCACCCTCCACAATTGCCGGATAGGAAACAATGTCCTGATCGAAAACGTGCAGAACTATATCGCCAATTACGTCATCGGAAACGATGTCTTCATTCAAAACCTCGATTTGATGCTGGTTGAGGGACGTTCCACCTTCGGCAACGGCGTGGAAGTCTCCGTTCTGAACGAAACCGGAGGCCGGGAGGTGATGATCAACGACAAGCTGTCGTCTCACTTTGCCTACATCATGTCCCTGTACCGTCACCGGCCGGAACTGATTGCGAAGATGCAGGAATTTGTCCGCTTCTATGCCGACAAGTATGCGTCGGAGACGGGCGAAATAGGCGATAATGTTTTTATTCAAAACACCGGCTCCATCACGAACGTACGCATCCGCAGCCATGCCCGCATCGTCGGCGCCTGCCGGCTGAAAAACGGAACGCTCAACAGCAATGCATACGATCCCGTCGAAATAGGACACGGCGTCATCGCCGAAGATTTCATCGTCAGCTCCGGTTCGCACATCACGGACGGCACGATGCTTACCCGCTGTTTCGTAGGACAGGCCTGCCATCTGGGGCACAACTACTCGGCCGGCGATTCGCTGTTTTTCAGCAATTGCCAGGGCGAAAACGGGGAGGCCTGCGCCATATTCGCCGGCCCGTATACCGTGACGCATCACAAGTCCACGCTGCTGATAGCCGGCATGTTTTCCTTCATGAACGCCGGCTCCGGTTCCAACCAGAGCAATCACATGTACAAGTTAGGCCCCATCCATCAGGGGATTATCGAAAGAGGCGGGAAAACGACCAGCGATTCATACATCCTCTGGCCGGCCAGGATAGGCGCCTTCTCCCTTATCATGGGAAGGCATTACCGCAATTCGGACACGTCGAACATGCCCTTTTCCTACCTGATAGAATCCGGCGACGAATCGGTACTCGTGCCGGGCGTTAACCTGCGCAGCGTCGGCACCATCCGCGACGCGCAGAAGTTTCCCAAGCGCGACAACCGGAAGGATCCGAACAGGCTGGACCAGATCAATTTCAATCTCCTGAGTCCCTATACCGTTCAGAAGATGTTTGCCGCCGTAGACATCCTGAAGGAACTGCAACGGACTTGCGGGGAAACTTCGGATACCTATACTTACCAGAGTTGCAAAATCAACAACACGTCTCTGAAAAGAGGCCTGGTGCTGTACAATATGGCCATCCGGAAATTCCTGGGCAATTCCATTATTTCCCGCCTGGAAAATGCCGATTTCAGGAGCGAGGCCGAAATCCGGGAAATCCTGAAGCCGGACACTCCCGTCGGCACGGGCGAATGGCGGGACATTGCCGGCCTGCTGGCTCCCCAGTCGGAGATAGACCGGCTTTTGAATGACATCGAATCGGGCAAGATCTCCAAACTGAAGGAAATCAACCGGGTACTGGAAGATTTACACAGGAATTACTACTCGCTGGAATGGACTTGGGCATGGGAAAAGATACAGCGGTATTACGCGCTGTCGCCCGAAACCGTCACCGTCGCCGACATCATCCGCATCGTGGAGGAATGGAAGGAGGCAGTAATCGGCCTGGATAATATCCTTTATGAAGATGCCCGGAAGGAATTTTCCCTGTCGTCCCGCACCGGATTCGGTGTCGACGGCAATACCAGCGAACAGCAACTGGATTTTGAACAGGTTCGCGGCGCCTTTGAGCAAAACGCCTTTGTCAAGGCCATCGTTGAACATATCAAGGCTAAAACAGCGCTGGGAAATAAAATCATTGGAAAGTTAAAAACTAAAAGTGAAAAGTGAAAAGTGAAAAGTGAAAAACTAAAAATTGCGCGAAGCGCAGTAAACAGGCGTTAGCCAACTTTTAGTTTTTCACTTTTCACTTTTAGTTTTCAATAAATACATTCATCATAATTAAAAATACGTATGACACCTCCATTTAAGTATCAGAATCCTTTTCCCCTGGGAAAAGACAGCACGGAATACTATCTTTTGACGAAAGAAGGCGTTTCCGTTTCCACGTTTGAAGACAGCGAAATCCTGAAAGTCGCGCCGGAAGCGCTAACCCGCTTAGCCAACGCCTGCTTTCACGACTGTTCCTTTTATCTGCGTCCGGAACATCAGCAGATGGTATCCAGTATCCTTTCCGACCCGGAAGCCAGTGACAACGACCGGTATGTGGCATTGACCATGCTGCGCAATGCCGAAATCTCCGCCAAAGGCATCCTCCCTTTCTGCCAGGACACCGGAACGGCAACCGTCATCGCCAAAAAAGGCCAGCAGGTATGGACGGGCGGTGGCGACGAAGAGGCGCTGTCGCTGGGCGTTTACAAGACGTATACGGAAGAAAACCTGCGTTATTCGCAAACCGTTGCCCTGGACATGTACACCGAGAAAAATTCCGGCTGCAACCTTCCCGCCCAGATAGATATTCAGGCCGTAGACGGCATGGAATACAAATTCCTGTGCATCGCCAAGGGCGGCGGATCGGCCAATAAGACGTATCTTTTTCAGGAAACGAAAGCCCTGCTGAATCCGGATACGCTGGAGAAATTCCTGACGGAAAAAATGGCTTCGCTGGGCACTGCCGCCTGTCCGCCGTATCATATCGCTTTCGTTATCGGGGGAACTTCTGCCGATGCCTGCCTGAAAACCGTGAAGCTGGCTTCCACCAAATATTACGATACCCTGCCTGTTTCCGGAAACGACGGCGGCCAGGCTTTCCGTGATCTGGAACTGGAGGCAAAAATGCTGAAAGCGGCTCAAAAAATAGGTCTGGGTGCGCAGTTCGGCGGGAAATACCTGGCGCACGACATCCGCATTGTCCGCCTGCCGCGTCACGGCGCTTCTTGTCCGGTGGGCATGGCCGTATCCTGCTCGGCCGACCGGAATATCAAGGCGAAAATCAACGGGCAGGGCGTCTGGATTGAAAAGCTGGAGACGAATCCCGGCCGTTACATTCCCGAATCGCTCCGTCAGGCGGGAGAAGGCGACGCTGTACGAATCGACCTGAACCGTCCCATCGGGGAGGTACTGGCCGAACTGACCCGGTATCCGGTAGCTACCCGTCTGTCGCTGAATGGTACCATCATCGTCGGACGCGACATCGCTCACGCCAAGCTGAAAGAGCGTTTAGACCGCGGCGAAGATCTCCCGGAATACGTTAAAAATCATCCCATTTATTACGCCGGGCCGGCCAAAACGCCGGAAGGAATGGCTTGCGGTTCGATGGGGCCTACCACGGCAGGGCGGATGGATTCTTATGTCGGCCTTTTTCAAAGCCGCGGGGGAAGCCTGATTATGCTGGCCAAAGGCAATCGCAGTCAGCAGGTAACGGATGCCTGCCGGCAGTACGGCGGCTTTTACCTGGGTTCTATCGGCGGCCCGGCGGCAATTCTGGCGCAGAACAACATCAAAAGCATTGAATGTCTGGAATATCCCGAACTGGGGATGGAAGCGATCTGGAAAATCGAGGTGGAAGATTTTCCGGCATTTATCCTGGTGGACGATAAGGGGAATGATTTTTTCAAGCAAATCACTCCGATACACACCTCACCGAGAACCCGCTAAACCGATTGCCGCCGCGCGCAGTGTTCAATCCGAAGTTTTCGGATGACAATCCGGAAACTTCGGATGGCAATCCGGAAACTTCGGATGACAATCCGGAAACTTCGGATGGCAATCCGGAAACTTCGGATGGCAATCCGGAAACTTCGGATGGCAATCCGGAAACTTCGGATGGCAATCCGGAAACTTCGGATGACAATCCGGAAACTTCGGATGACAATCCGAAAACTTCAGAAACAGACGGCAGGAATCAAATTTACAATTCTAATATCTTGAATTATAATCGTTTAATTAGAAAAGAAAATGAGCAAAATATGAATAAAAAAATAAACACATCCAATTTTTCGATTTGGGTAACAGCAGGCAATTATTTTTCCTGCATATTTGGAAAACATCCGATATATTTATACCTTTGCCCCCGATCAAGTTTTTATACTTAAACTAAGTTATACGATGTGAATGAATAAACTTGTACGCATATTGATGTTCATAGCGTTTGTTGCTCTTGGTTTTCCGTTGGCCGCGCAGGAAGTAAAATCGAATACTGCAACGGAAATCGATAAGAAAACGATAGAATTGACGGTAGATGCTAACCGGGTATCTGTACGGAATGTAACGCCTGGCGATACGTTGACGGTTTTCAGTGTTGTTGGCCTGAAAATGAACGAAATTGCAATAAAATCCACTACCGCCGAGTATGTGTTGAATGTTCCGAAAGGTTATTACATCCTCAAAATTGGAGAAACCGTGCGCAAAGTTGTTATAAAATAAGAGGGCAGTTATAAAATAAATCCCGGTGTTCACATCTTCTTCCAGAAACCCGGCGAAAACAGCGTTAAAACAGTAAATATTTCCAAACGTCCTACCATCATTAGAAATGCCATATACCATTTGGAAATTGCCGGCAGGGCGGCGAAGTTACCGGTGGGGCTTTGTGCTCCCAATCCGGGACCGGTGTTTCCGATGGCTGTTACCGCAGCTCCCAGCGCTTCGTCGAATTTCATTCCCGTCAGCGACAAAAATACCCAACTGACCAGGATAATAATCATGTAAAGGAATACGAAAGACATTACCCGCTGTACAACATCCTGCGATAATGCCATTCCATCAATACGCGACGGAATGATAGCTCTCGGATGAAGATATTTTTTAAACTCGTTTTTCGTATTTTTGGCTAATACCAGCACACGAATGACTTTCATTCCGCCACTTGTAGATCCGGCACATCCGCAGACAATCATCAACAGCAGGCAGATGATCCAGAAGAATGGCCCCCAAACGATGTAATCCGAAGTGGCATATCCGCAGGTAGAAATAAGAGCAATTACTTGAAAGACGGCTATGCGAAAGGCATGAACAATATCTCCCGCATATACATTCTTTGTCAGGAGAAGCGTGATAATCAACGTCGCACAGGCAATAATCATCAGGTAACACCTCAGTTCTTCGTTTTTGAATACTTTCCTGAATGATCCTTTGAACAGAAAATAAAGCAACACGAAGTTGATGGATCCAATGATCATAAAAATACACAGGATCGTTTCAATATACGTGGAATCCCAATACGCAACACTGGCCTGTTTGGTAGAAAAACCTCCGGTCGACACGGTAGTGAGGGCATGACAGAGGGCGTCGAAAAAGTTCATCGGCCCAAGATATAACAGCAATATCAGTATCAGCGTTAGCATCAGATAGATTCCCGACAGCCGGTGGGCAATTTGCCGGACACGAGGTCGGAACTTGTCATGCGTAATGCCGGATGTTTCTGCATTATACAGTTGCACGGCGCCTCCTCCCAACAGGGGAAGCAAAGCCAGCGAAAAGACAATCATCCCCATACCGCCCAACCATTGGAGGAGGCTGCGCCAGAATAATAATCCTTCCGGCAGACTTTCTACGTTGATAAGGATGGTAGAACCGGTCGTTGTTAACCCGGACATGGTTTCAAAAAAAGCATCGGTAATAGATGGAATTGTCCGGCTGAAATAAAAAGGAAGCATTCCGAAAAGAGAAAAAACCAGCCAGGAAAGGGAAACTGCCATGAAACTTTCTCTTTTTCCGATGCTTTTCGCCTTTTTTTGCGGACTTATGGCGATGAGAGACGCTCCAACCAAAAGCGTGATGATTCCGGCCGTCAGGAGATAGGGCATGTCCCAACCTTTATAATAAAAAGAAAGCCCGGAAGAAAGAAACATAAAAATAGATTCCAGGCATAAGATGAATCCTAACACCCTGCAAATGAAGTACCAGTTGAGTAGCCACAGATTTTTTTTCATCTCTTAATTGAAATAATGCTGTAATTTATGCATGGCCGTATTCAGGCAGAAAACAACTACATGGTCGCCGGCCTGTATTTGCGTAAAACCTTCGATGATAATGGGTTTTCCGTCGCGAATTAGCCCTCCCAGCGTCATGTCTTTGGGAAGATTGAGGTCTTTTACCGCCTTGCGGGTGATGCGGGAACTGGGTTTGGCAACTAATTCGGCCACATCGGCATTCGCGAAAGTAAGGCATTTGATGTTGGCCACATCGGCATTCAATAAGAGCTGGTAAATATGGCTGGCGGCGATGAGTTTTTTATTGATTACGGTGCCGATGTCCATTTTTTCGGCCATCGTAATATAGTCGATGTTTTCTATTTGGGCAATGGTTTTGGGAATGTTAAACCGTTTGGCAGCCACGCAGGCCAGGATGTTGGTTTCCGAGTTTCCGGTGAGCGCCATGAAAGCGTCGCAGCCTTCAATATTTTCTTGCAGGAGAAGTTCCGTATCCCGTCCGTCTCCGTTGATAATCAAAATATTGCTGTCTACCTGTTCGGCGATTTTATAACTTCGCTCCTTGTTCATCTCCAGAATTTTTACCTGCAAGTGTCTGGACGACAGGTATTGTGCAGCTTCAACGGCGATTCGTCCACCTCCCATGATGATGATTTTGTTGACGTGGATGTGGTTTTTACCGCTATGTTCGCGGACGGTGTCGATACCGCTTTTGGTGGTAGTGAAATAAACCAAATCATCGGCTTGTACCTGATCATTGCCTCGCGGGATGATCGTTTCGTTACTTCTTTTGATGGCCACGATGTGATAAATTTTTTCTTCGCGGGAAACTTCGTAGAGAAATTTTCCTACGATAGAGGCGTTGCTTCTGATTTTTACGCCAATCAGTATCAGTTCTCCATTGCAGAGTTCCCACCATTGTCTGGCCCAGGGCCTTTTGATGGCGCTCACGATTTCTTGAGCAGCCAGCATCTCCGGATATATGAGGGAGTCAACGCCGAGTTTTTTAAAAAACTCCCGGTTTTTAGGAATCAAGTATTCATAGTTATTGATTCTTGCCAGTGTTTTATGTGCTCCCAAATTCGTGGCAAGCATACAGGCGGTGATGTTGGTGGTCTCTTCGGGTGTAACGCCGATAAAAAGGTTTGCTTTTTTTACTCCGGCATTTTGCAGGTCTTTGATCGACGTCGGGTTGCCGACAACCGACATGATTTCCATATCGGAATTGGTGAATTCTAATCGTTCTTCATCTGCGTCCATCAGTACAATATCCTGATTTTCTTGAGATAAAAGTTTGGCCAAGTGGGTACCGACTTCTCCGGCGCCGGCGATGATGATTTTCATACTTTATCTGTTAATGCAACTCGGCGACAAATTTCAGTAAAATGTTGGAGATATGCAAAACATTCGGTTTTGATTTTCGCTGTATGTTTCAAAATAATCAAATATCTTTTCAAATGGAGAACGGATCATTTTTTTTCAAAAACAAACAGTTACACTCAAACTGTAAATGCAAAAACACCCAATTTACTCTGTGAGAATAAATATGGGTGTCTTATTGTCGGGATGAGACGACTCGAACGTCCGACCTCCACGTCCCGAACGTGGCGCGCTACCAACTGTGCTACATCCCGCTCAGTTTTGCGGTGCAAAGATAAACAAAAAATGAGAAAAACAGCATATTCTCAAAAAAATGGGCTAAATCTTTTTTTGAGGTGCCGGAGAAAAATTATTATCTTCGCGGGCAAAAACATTATGTCAAAAAAAGTAGCCCCACAAGCAGCGGAATTATTGCAATCATTACTGAGTATTCATGTACCGTCGAGTTACCTGAATTATTTTGAATTGTACGAAGTAGTTGAAAAAATTGACTGTTACGAGCTGGTTCTCCATGAGAAATCGGAGTTGGTACCTGGTGCACTGGAGGGGAAAAACGCGGTATTAGACGGTTTTTGCAATCCGTTAAGTATTCTTACGCACAGTTTCTCGCTC
This sequence comes from Dysgonamonadaceae bacterium, assembly GCA_031263685.1. Lineage (GTDB taxonomy): Bacteria > Bacteroidota > Bacteroidia > Bacteroidales > Azobacteroidaceae > JAISFI01. Next base: position 10,079 of record JAISFI010000444.1, read on the forward strand.
AAGCGTATTTATTTGATTATCCAGCGCAGGCGCTGGAAAGAAGCAGGCTGCGATCCTCATTATAGCAATGATTACGACTTGCAGGCAGAAGGAATAAAAATGACGCCGCATTTTGCGGCTTTTTTAAAAACCTGAGTTCGAGATAATGCGTTATAAGGAAAAAGGGAAATAGGATAAAAATAAGCGTATTCCATGCGCCAAACTGTCGGTTGCGAGTTAGGGTTAAGAGAAGAAAACAGGCGGGAGATCAATAAAAAAGTTCCAACTGTCCAGCTGGTTTTTCTCTATCGAATAG
>JAISFI010000004.1 GCA_031263685.1 Dysgonamonadaceae bacterium
GACCGTTATTTCAATCAGTTGAAAACTTCCACCGGATTCTGGGGCGAAGCCGAAATGATGGAAACCCTTCTCGACGCTTACGAAACGACCGGCAAGCAGGAGTACAAAACCATGTTTGAGGAGGTGTATGCTCATTTTGTCAGTACCCCCGCCGGCTGGGGACAGCCCGGAAACGGACGGAACTGGTCGTGGAATGATTACAATGATGATATTGCCTGGGCGGTTTTGGCAAGCGTCAGAGCCAATCTGATGTTCGGGCAACATCCCAGTAGAAGTATCGACTATTTAACGATTGCCCAAACTAATTTCAACATGATGTACACCCGCGCCCTGCTGCCTTCGGGAATGTTGCGCTGGTGCGAGGCGCCAAGCGGGAATCTGGGCAGTAATTCGTGCATCAACGGTCCGGCGGAAGTGGCAGCCTGCTACCTCGCCATCGCTACCGGCAACGACAGTTATTACGAAAAAGCAAAAGACCTGTATGCGCTGCAACGCCGTTATCTTTACGAACCGACTACGGGAAAGGTATTTGATTCCGGTTCGTGGAACGGTGAAACTTTTACGATCGGCAACCGCTGGGTTTCTACCTATAATCAGGGGACATTCCTTGGAGCGGCATTGATGCTCTACAAACGGTATGGCGACGCACAATACCTGAACGATGCACACAAAATTGTGGAATGTACACGCAACGATTTGTGTAATACGCGCGGAATTATCAAGGTCTGCGGCAGCGGCGACGATTTGCAGGGTTTCAAAGGAATTTTGATGCGTTACCTTCGCCGCTATGTAGTTGATTTGGCTTTGCCCGATAAGGTGGAATGGCTGCAACGAAACGCAATTCATGCTTACAACAACCGCAACTCGCAAGGCGTTAGCTGGACGGCGTGGTGGGAAAAATCTGCCGAAAACTTTGTGTTTTCCGACGGTTATAATTTTGCCAACCAGCCATTTGGCTGCTCTACTGCTGTTTCGGCGGCTTTCAATGCGCCTTTGTCTGCGGACTTGATAATAAAGAATGCCTTTGAACCCATCGAAGCCGAGAATTTCGATTATGTAAAAGGCGTTTATGTAGAGCGAAGCGACGATACAACGGCTGTTGTTACGAATATCTGCGGGGATTATTATACGGCATACAACCATGTTGATTTTGGCGACGAACAGGCAATCGGCGCTACGTTCGTTATTCAGGCTGACGGGCAGGCTGAGCGGCAAATCGAAATTCGCATGGACAGTCTTACCGGGACGTTGCTTGGAACCGCTCTTGTTCCGGATACAGGCGCCGATGAATGGATTACCGTTACCTGTCCTGTTACAGGCGTCAGCGGACGGCGCCATATCTACCTGGTATATAAAAATTCCACATCTACCGGCTTCAAGATGGATAATTTCATTTTCCACAGGGAAGGGGAGGGGCTGGAAGATCTTTCCTTTCAGCCTCAGATAGAACTGTTTCCCAATCCGGTAACAGACGCTTTGAATGTGAAGTTTCCGTACGACGGACGTTTATTTGTATATAATTCCCACGGGAAAGCAATCGATTCTGTCCATGTTTCATCCGGAGCGGCTACTTTGAATGTAAACAATTACAATGCGGGCATATACTTTGTCCGGATAATTACGGGCAGCCGGGTATTTATCAGTAAATTCCTGAAAAAATAAGAGCGATTGAGATTTATCGGATGCAGAGATAAGCAGTCATTTTGCTCGAAAAAAATCCCCAATGGACTTTGCCATTGGGGATTTTGCCGTGTATAACATGCCTTGAATACACTACTTTGTATAGCATCAATATACAAGACTATATAACATCGATATATAACGCTGTATAGCGTCGATATACAATGCTGTATATTGACGCTATACAAAATCACACTTTCAATGCGACACGAATCAGACTACGGTGAGTGTCAACGTGAATTTCTTTGCCATTGGGTTTATATTTAAAAATGAATAAAAAGTTTTCTGAATGTTTACTCTGCCGCTACACACCGGACGGAGATGCCATTGGGACGATTGAAGGCTTGCATGGAAGTACTTTCACGAGTGAAGTACATTTCCCAAGCTTGACCCGTACCATTCCCGGTACTGCTGATATATTCGCCGTAGTAGCCACGATCTCTCAACTCGCCACTATTTGCGCGCCGCCAGCCGTTGGTGGGAAGGAACAGGTAATCACCCGACCTCATTAAATTATTGAATACAGTTACTCCATTTGACCACGACGTCGCCGGTATATACGTAATGGGATTAATAACCGTAATATTGCCACCACTCGCATTCTTATTTATAACAGCACCCAGTTCAGCAATCGTCGGCAATCGCCAGCCCGCAGGACAGGGATTGCCGATATTCGCATCCTTATCTTCAGGCCAGTCGCCGGACAAAGTGTAATAATTCGGATTATCCCAGGTATTATTAGTATCGTGAGCAGGAGTATTTTTCATGGATGCATTTTTAGCCCCAAACATGTACCAGTCGCCGAGATGCTCACGGGTAATTAGTTGCGAAGGAGAAATAATATCCAGACCGCCCAGGTTATGGCACATATAATTCAACCATTCGGTAGTGTTCTTTTTCGCAGGACAGATACAGGTTCCATCTTCCACGCGAATCTCCAGACAGGCATATTTGGTTTCAGTACTTCCGTTCGGTTTATAGCTTGCAAGCAACTGCACAGTCAAAGAATCACCGTTGACAGGAACCATACTCCGCACATTCGGATTAAAAGTAACAGTAAACGATGCCGAGTCGGCGCCGGCGCCGGAAACGGAAGGAGCGCTTATGCCGGTCACTATATTCCGGGTCGGATCATCCAGATAAACTATACTTAACCCGGAATAACTGCTTCCATGAACAAATTTATATTCTTTCGTAAAACCGCCCTCAAAAGCATATTTACGGTCAGCGAAAGCCAGTGGTTTGCCCTGATCGCTGTTCTTGACATCCAGGCAGGTTTCGCCAAAAATCCCGTAAGCGGGATTAAGCATTGCCGGAGTAAGACCTACGGTTACATCCATTTCTTTCGATACGGAAATGGAAGAATAGGGAGACGTTATAACTGCTTTTACTTTGTACTGACCTTCAAGAGGAAAGGAAGCTGTTGCCGTTGCAGCCGTCCCAAAAGGAAGCGTTTCGTAATTAGCCGTATTGACAGCGCTCTTAAACCATTCATACGTCTCTCCCGCTGCACAGCGGGGACTGGCGCCAGTCGAAACGGAAAA
>JAISFI010000025.1 GCA_031263685.1 Dysgonamonadaceae bacterium
GTGGACAGGCTGTTTTTTTTGTAAGTCTAGCCCCGTCAATTTTAGATTCTCGTTTCTTCTTTTGCATAAATCAATTGCTCATTAAACTGTTGATAACTCTGTCGAGACAAAGGTAGGGAGGATCTTGTTTGCACAAAAGATGAGACAGACCGAATGCTTACGTTGCATTCAAGACTTCGCTGGAAACAAGCCTGAAGGAAACTCTCTCGCAAGACCAATTAGTGGCCATGCTTGTTGCATCCGAATGGGATGACCGGCGTAACCGCGCCGTGGAAAGAGCGGTTAAACAGGCCGACTTTCGCTATAAGGCTTCGCTGGAACAACTGGATTATTCCCTGGAGCGGGGATTGGACATGAACCTGGTACACCGGCTTTCTTCCCTTGATTTTGTAAAAGAACACAGGGACGTGCTCATTACCGGGCCAACCGGAACCGGGAAAAGCTTCCTGGCCTCCGCCCTGGGCTATCATGCCTGCCAGGAAGGATGCCGCGTGTTATATGCTAACATTACCAGGCTTATGGGACAGCTTAAGTTTGCCAAGGCGAAAGGCACCCTGCTCGTTGAACTGAAAAAAATAGAAAAATCCGATTTGCTTATCCTGGACGACTTTGGTTTGCAGCCCCTTGACACACAGGCTAGAAGCCTGCTGATGGATATCATAGAAGACCGACATCAAAAACACGCTTCCATGATAACTTCTCAGATACCGGTCAAAAACTGGCATGACGCTATCGGGGAGAAAACAATTGCCGATGCTCTCCTCGACCGTATTGTCCACCACGCCCTTAGAGTCGAATTGTATGGAGAATCCCTGAGAAAGAAAAAAATTAAAAATGATGTTGTATCTTTGTGAAATATTTTATTGTTAAACCGGACAGATCATACCCCCATTAATGACCTCGATCCGGTGAACAACTTGGTGCTTCTTGCTATATTAACTTAGGGGGGTCACTTTCCTCCAACTGCGGGGGATCATTTTCTCCGATTTTTCCAGTATAATATACAAAACAGCAGGCCATCCATAATTGAGGATTTTCTTTTTCGATTTCATTTTTCAAAATCCTGCGGATACTCTCGGGAACTCCGGCAGCCGACATGTCTACTATTTTTCCCATCCGTGGAATATTTTTTGTCACAGGGTTTTCGACGTCGATATGTTTTTCTTCCCGGACAAAGGTGAAGAAATCAGATAATATTTGTTGATATTTTAGAATCGTTTTTCGCGATCTCGAAAGATTCTCTGCTAAATACCTCAAGAATTTGACCGTCACATGATGATCAAAATAACAGATATCCCGGTTCAAAATATTTTCATTTTCAAGATACAGTGAGAACTGCCTTAATTTTGAACGGTAATCATCGACAGTACTCCTGGATACGGATGGTTTCTTCCATAACAGATATTCGGAAAATAGAGGCTGAATACAGGATTTATTTCGAGTCTTCTTTCCCTTGAATGTGGCAGCATGATGATACGACAACATATCTTCATATTCAATTTCGGATGCCTCAAAAGGTCTCCATCCGGATTTTAATTTTTCCGTCAAATCTTTGATGATTTCGTCAGCGTATTTTCTTTTCTCTTCACAAGTAGTGAACCGGTCAAAACCCTCATAAATTCGGGGTCTGAGTTTCTCTCCGGTTTGTTTGTTCAGTACTGCGTATTCTACATACCACATACCATCCACATTTCCTCTGCAATCATTCAGATGTGGATAAACGATTTCTTTAGTTTTTCGTCCCATAATTTTCTGTTTTTTTTCGCTGCGACACAATTAAAAACAAAAATATTCGTTGGGAATAAGTGTAGATAGAGATAAATTTCAGTCTCTCTTTATACGCTTATATTTTGTAGGTTGTTTATTCTCAGTGTTTTACGCCACTTTCGGGTGGAAAACGGGACTCGAACCCGCGACCTTCGGAACCACAATCCGACGCTCTAACCAACTGAGCTATAACCACCATTTAATTTTTCGCCTGCAAAGGTAAAACTTTAATCTGATTCTTCAAAATATCGCAGTGAATTTTTCAAAATATTATAGTATTGTAGCCCATATACTATCAAAGAAAAAGGCATCAAAGAAAAAGATCGCCCTCATCTTTCTGGCGCTGGTACTTGTTGTTTATTACTGTTGCCTCCCGAAAAATCTTTTTCGCACGCCTTATGCGACGGTTGTTACAGATCGCAACCACGAGTTGCTTGGAGCGCGTATTGCCGACGACGGGCAATGGCGCTTTCCTCCTGCCGATACCCTGCCGGAGAAATTCAAACAGTGTCTGATCGCTTTTGAAGATCAATATTTTTACTGGCATTGGGGTGTCAATCCTTTAGCCATAGGGAGAGCGATAAAACAAAACATACAGGCGAAAAAAACCGTCAGCGGAGGAAGCACCCTTACCATGCAAACCATTCGACTGGCCAGAAACCAGCGGCGTACTTTCGGAGAGAAAATCATCGAAGCTATTTGGTCGACACGTTTGGAGTTCCGTTATTCCAAAGAAGAAATCCTGGGACTTTATGCTTCCCACGCCCCTTTCGGAGGTAATGTCGTGGGACTGGAAGCTGCGTCTTGGCGGTATTTTGGACACGATTCCAGCTTGCTGTCCTGGGCGGAAGCCGCAACATTGGCCGTTTTGCCCAATGCGCCGTCCATGCTGCACCTGTCGAAAAACAGGGAAGCACTGCTGAAAAAGAGGAATAAACTGCTGAAAAAACTGTTGGACAGGCAAGCTATCGGTCGCACAACTTACGACTTGGCATTGACGGAAACTTTACCTTCCCAACCCTTACCACTGCCTCAAATCGCCCCGCATTGGGTAAGCTATTATCACAAAAATCATCACGGAACATACAGCATATCATCCATTGATAAGGGGATTCAATTACAAGTGGAAAATCTGTTGGACAGATGGAATGAAACATTACTCCGAAGCGACATTCGGAACATTGCCGCCCTCGTCATCGACGTCAACACAAATGAAGTCCTGGCCTATTGCGGAAATGTACGGTTTGAGGACAGTAATTCCGGCAATCAGGTAGATATCATTCGCTCTCCGAGAAGTACGGGAAGCATCTTGAAACCACTCCTGTATTGCGCCATGCTGCAAGAAGGTGAATTACTTCCCAACACGCTGTTGCCGGATATTCCTGTCAACATCAATGGGTTCAGGCCTCAGAACTTCAACTTGCAGTTCGACGGCGCTGTTCCGGCGGCAGAAGCCTTAGCTCGTTCGTTGAATGTCCCTTCGGTACAAATGCTGCGGACCTATAGCGTTCCCAAATTCTATGACTTTCTGAAGAAGATGGGTATCAGTACCTTGAAACGGCCGGCTTCGCACTATGGCTTATCGCTCATTTTGGGCGGTGCAGAAGCTACGCTTTGGGATGTTTCCGAGTCTTATGTCAAAATGGCAAGAAGTCTGTTACGGAAAGAACCGTCGCCAACCGCTCCGGCTGCTGTTTTTCAGACCTTTCAAGCCATTAGGGAAGTTAACCGTCCGGAAGAAATTGACTGGCACGACCTTCGTTCCGTCCAAAGCATTGCATGGAAAACCGGCACCAGCTATGGGTTTCGGGATGCTTGGGCGGTGGGCGTCACTCCTCGGTATGCAGTCGGCGTCTGGGTAGGAAATGCCAGCGGAGAAGGGAAGCCCGGACTGACCGGCGCCCGTACAGCCGGGCCGGTGATGTTCGACATCTTCAATCTTCTGCCCGCATCCTGCTGGTTTGAAGCGCCTGCCGATGAGATGATCGAAGTGGAAGTCTGCCGTCAATCCGGTCATCTGAAAAATCCTTACTGTGAAGAAACCGATACAATATTGATTTGTCCTGCCGGATTAAAAACCGGCACTTGTCCCTATCATATCGAAGTCAATCTTACGGAAGATGAGCATTACAGAGTCTACGAAAACTGTGCAGGCAACGCCGGGATTGTGAGGAAAAGCCGCTTTGTTCTTCCGCCGGCGTGGGAATGGTATTACAAAAAACATCATCCGTGGTATAAGTCGCTGCCTCCTTTCAAATCCGGTTGTGGAAACGACGGGACGATGCTTCCCATGCAATTCATTTATCCTCAGAACAATACTCGCGTTTTCCTTCCCCGGCAACTGGACGGCAGTAAAGGCAACATTATTTTCGAGTTGGCTCACAGCAACAACGACGCGATCGTCTACTGGCACATAGATGATGAATATGTTACTTCGACACAGCATTTTCACACGCCGGCGCTGTTTCCCACACCGGGGAGACATTCCGTAACAGTGGTAGATCAGGAAGGAAATAGCCTGTCAATCAGTATTGTTGTAGAGAAATGAATGTGAACCGACCGTGTGCGACATTTGACTTTGCACCGAACGCAGTTGCGGAGCGGGTTGCGGCGTACCGTCGGCGTTGAAATGCAGGGTGGTATAAACCTGCGTGCGTGCGGCATCGGTGTAAATAACGAGCGTGTAACTGCTGGCGCCCGTTTCGCCATTCCATGCTATCGAAACTTCGGTAGGCTGAGGCGCAACGCTTACGGTGTTTTCGTTTTCGCGGGGCGTGAAGACGGCATATTTGCATCAACATTTATGGTAGTCAAATTACTGCAACCGTAAAAAGCATAATATCCAATAGACGTCACGCCCTGCTGTATGTCTACGGTTTTGATGCCGGTTCGGTATGAATACCAGGGAGTAGAAGAATAAGAATAGTAATCCC
>JAISFI010000068.1 GCA_031263685.1 Dysgonamonadaceae bacterium
CAAATCCGGTCACCGAATAAAATATTTCGGGGCTTCGCCGCTCCGCTTCTACGTCGTAATACACCCGACGTTAAAACGTTCGGGCTACCAAGATGGCATCCGTTCCGGATGCCGTTGCAACAAAGCCATTGTTAACTATTAATTGTTAACTGATGTTACGCAGTCAAAGAGAAAATGCGAAATCACAGCCCCCGGCTATCCGGATAGGGCGAACACGCAGGTTAAGGGCGAACACACAGGTTAAGGGCGAACACACAGGTTCGCCCCTACATTGAACGGGCAAGGCAATTATGGTGATAACAACGTAGGGGCGAACCTGCGTGTTCGCCCTACATGTATTCGCCCTAACTATATTGTGAAACTGCGTAACATCAGCTATTAACTGTTAATTGTTAATTATTAATTGTTAATTGTTAATTGTTATTAGAAATTCGCAATTTCCTCCGGTAAAGATTAACAGTGTTTACGTATTATTAGAGTGTTTTCCTGCCTGCTGCCGGGAACCGTAACCGAACGGATGGTGCTTTGAACAATGTGGGTGCGAACGGCAACTACTGGAGTAGTACGCCGAGTGGTGCTAATGCTTTCAATCTGAACTTCAATAGCAGTGCGGTCAACCCTACGAACACTAACAATCGTTCCAACGGCTTCTCGGTACGGTGCGTAGCCGATTGATGCTTGAAAACAGCAATAGGCTACTTTGGAAGTAGCCTATTGCATTTCATTTTCAACCTGTTTATTAAGGTGCTTAATCGTTATTTGCGTTCAATATTCCTCTTCGTTGAAGAAAAAATCCTCTTTACTGGGGTAATCCGGCCATATATCTTCGATACATTCATATATTTCTCCTTCATCTTCCATCTCCTGAAGATTTTCTATTACCTCGAGTGGTGCACCGGAACGCAACGCAAAATCTATTAATTCATCTTTGGTAGCAGGCCATGGTGCATCTTCTAATTTTGAAGCTAATTCTAATGTCCAATACATAGCTATTTCATTTTAAAATCTATTTTTTAACACTTCGGGTTATTCGAACGATTAATTGGCTGTAACTTTTGGCAGCATCTGTAATTTTTCGGCAAAAGTATAATAATAAATTTTATCTACAAGAACTTCGCCAACTTTTTTCTTCTTTTTCGTGAGAAAGACATTCCTTACGGGCTAAAACAAAGAAATAATCGGACAAGCGATTAACAAATTTCAGTATTTCCGGATTTATTTCCTCGAAACCGTCTATTTTGTAGATGTTTCGCTCTGCTCTTCTGGTGATTGTGCGGCAAACATGCGATAATGCGGCGCTTTTGCAGCCACCGGGAAGTACAAAGCTTTTCAACGGCGGCAACAAGGCATCCATCCGGTCTATCTCTTCTTCCAACATCCGACTTTCTGCTGCGCCGAACAAAAAATGCTGGGCTTGTTGGGCTTTCGCCGGAGGAGTAGCCAAATAACCGCCCACGGAAAACAGCAGCGATTGAATGTTGTTCAACACTTCCGTATCCCGAAATTCTGTGATCTCTTCAAGTAACAGGCCGATAAAGGCATTCAACTCATCGACTGTTCCATAAGCTTCCAGGCGTGCATGTATTTTCGGCACGCGCTCCCCTCCTGCCAGTGAGGTAAATCCTTTGTCGCCTGTTTTTGTGTATACTCTCATGTCAAAAAAATAATTTATAATTCTTTTTATGCAAATCTTTGTTGAAAAAAACCAAGCCTAAGACGTATAAATCCATCGTTACCGGAATGTCATTCCTGTTTTTGATGTTTTGCCACAACTTCCGCATCTTTTTTTTATGGATGCCGTCGATAAGCAATACCGTCCCCTTATGGACATGGCCGAGACAATGGTTGAACAACAATTGGGTCAATTCCGGATCTTTCGATACATTCAGGAAAATAAAGTCTACCACGTTCAATTCCTTACAGGCATCTTCCATAGCCGGTAAATAATCCTGATCCACGACCACCAACTGTTCGGCAGCAGCAGACAGGTATTCCGTCCATATCTTTTCCGAAACACCTATCTGCAAAACAGTTTTAGCCTGAAAAAAGTTTATCAGTCGAAACAGTAAACGACCATATTTTTCAGGAGAGGATACTTTCATTCTCCTGCCCGGCGCTTTTTTTTCTATTTCCTCAAAAATGTAAAACGGTTTCTTTTCTTCTATCACTTTGTTTATCAGTCCAAAAGCAAAAGGAGAATGTACTCCGTATCCTTTACGAAAGCGAATATAGCGGTAAATGCGGGCAGCAGAATTTGTTAACACGTAGCTCTAATGATTAAAATACGGTCGAATACCATTCAGTTATAAACCGAAAGCTTTTTTGACTTTGTCTACGTAATCCAACTTCTCCCAAGTAAACAGTTCTACTTCTTTCACGACGGGCGCTGGAAGGTAGTTTGACTTGAAAACTTTGGTGACAACTTCATTTTTGCGTCCCATGTGGCCATAAGAAGCGGTTTCAAAATAAATGGGATTGCGTAATTTCAAACGTTCCTCGATCGCTTTGGGGCGCAAGTCGAACAATTCGCCAACGATATTGGCAATTTCTCCGTCATGCAGTTTCACATGGCTTTTCCCATAGGTATTTACATATATGTTCATGGGTTTAGCCACGCCGATAGCATAGGAAACCTGTACCAATACTTCGTCGGCCACGCCAGCGGCGCAGAGATTTTTTGCAATGTGACGGGCGGCATACGCTGCAGAACGGTCTACTTTCGACGGGTCTTTACCGGAGAAAGCGCCGCCGCCATGTGCGCCTTTACCTCCATACGTGTCGACAATAATTTTTCTTCCGGTAAGGCCGGTGTCTCCGTGAGGGCCTCCAATTACAAATTTTCCGGTGGGATTGACATGATATTTTATGTCGTTATTGAATAATGCCTGAATTTCCGGTTTGTAGTCGTTTTTCACGCGAGGAACTAATATCTTGATAACGTCTTCCTTGATTTTAGCTTGCATGGCCTGATCGGCTTTCAACTGTGCTTCGGGAGAATTATCGGCAGCCTGTACAAATTCGTCGTGTTGCGTAGAGATGACAATCGTGTCGATGCGAAGCGGTTTTCCGTTATCATCGTATTCAATGGTCACTTGCGATTTGGCATCGGGACGCAGATAAGGCATCAAATGAAGCTCTTTCTTACGAATATTAGCCAGTTCAATCAACAGTGAATGAGAGAGATCTAATGCCAGCGGCATGTAGTTTTCCGTTTCGCTGGTAGCATAGCCAAACATCATACCCTGATCGCCGGCGCCCTGGTCGTAAGGATTTTCGCGCTCCACGCCGCGATTGATGTCGCCCGATTGTTCGTGGATAGCATTCAATACGCCACACGATTTAGCTTCAAACTGGTATTCGCTTTTCGTGTAACCGATTTTTTCAATCACTTCACGAGCCACGCCGGGAAGGTCTATGTAGGCCGACGATTTAACTTCTCCAGCCAGGACAACCTGTCCGGTGGTAACTAATGTTTCGCAAGCGACTTTAGAATCCGGGTCAAAAGCCAGGAACTTGTCAAGCAAGGCATCCGATATTTGATCGGAAACCTTATCGGGGTGTCCTTCCGACACCGATTCTGAGGTGAATAAATAACTCATTATAATAATGTGTTAGGTTGATATGCCTACCATGACGATCAAACTATGACTATCAAACCATGACGAGCAAACATCAACAGGTTAATAAATAAATAATGGGTGTAATGAGAGTAGGAAAAAGGATTACGACAACTTGAAGAATCTCTTTTTAGCATTTTTTTCTGTGGTTGCAAGCAGTCAAATCTATCCACTTTCAATACGGCGGCAAAGATAGAAAAAGTTTTTGTAATTATATCACTGCTGATCGATAAAAAATTGATTTTGTTTTTATTTATTTGAAATGTACCCCTGAGAATCGTCCGACAAAAAAAATTTAGCCAAAAAATCTCCAAATATTTTGTTTTCTATTTTTTTGCATTACCTTTGCACCCAAACTTTTTAAAAGTGAAAAGAGAAAAACGAAAAGTGTAAAGTTTTTATTTATGATGGTTGTGGAAATGAACAATAGTGCTTTGTATTTATTTAACGAAAATTATTTGGACGTCCCGAATAATTTCGTAACACACACACACACACACACACACACACACACACACACACACACACACACACACACACACACACACATCTAAGCTAAGGTGTAAAATATACTAACGAAGACCGAGAAGAGAATCGCAAAAAGAACAAAACTACCATAGGGTTTCTTT
>JAISFI010000097.1 GCA_031263685.1 Dysgonamonadaceae bacterium
ATGTCCAGATGGATCAGAACACCGACTTCGGCATCGGCCCATGCCAGCTGAATCCCGTTCGGCACAACCGTTTCCACGCCCTTTGTCCCGTCGTTGCAGGAAATGGCCGGAAATAAGATAAAACCGCATACACTGAATAGCAGCAGCAAATACACGTTTGATAATGCAGATAAGTTTTTCATTTTGTTTGAGTATTAAAATTATATCGCTTCAAAGTATGTAAATGTATAAAAAAATTCTTTGTTAATCCCTAAAAATACAGAATCTTTGCTCAAAAGAAAGTATAAATATTTTTATCGTACAAATTTACGTAAAAATCCTGCGATTTCCAAACGCCTGCAGATGAAAAAAGTTGTCTGCGAAACGTAGAATGAATGGATTTTCGTCACCGGTTGGGATCAGCAAATCCGATGGTTACGTCCGGGTGAAGCATATCTGCTCCGTCATTTTATTCGTTGTTCATCAGAAATTGAGATACGACGGAATATGGGCATTTCCTCCACTGGCGAAGGAAATGCCCGAGATCCATGATTCACATTACGCAATTTGGTATACAGTCGTAAGGTTTGTATTCCAAATTACCAAATACACTATATTTATCATTCGGCCACTATAGCAAATTCATTGTATGGCACATCCTGCGGTAAAATATTGTTCAATGCAGCATACGCGGCCACCTTGCCAACGGCTTCACCCATAGGAACTGCATTACCGGTTACACGATAACTGGCATGCGCAAAAAAATCACCACTAATACATCTGCCGGCCATCATTAATCCTGAAACGTCTTTAGCAATTAATGCCCGTAACGGTATGTCGTATGGTTTGGTTTTATGTCCGTGTGAATATGACTTCAGATTTTCATCCGTCTTGTAGCTTGTCGAATGTACATCAACGCCGAATGTGGCTTTACAAACAGCATCATTATGGCTCCGGCCTTCTACTACATCCTGTACTGTAATGGAATAAAGCCCATGTATTCGCCTTCCTTCACGGACGCCTATTTGCTCCGGAGTAGAAATTAATTTCAAATTAGTCCAGGGGCCACCGGCAGAGCGCAATGCAGCTATTATCTGATGCAATTCTTTACGTGCATGTAGAGTAGCTGTCGTGAGATGATCGGCATTAAATATATGATAACCATATTCATGATTGGCCATTAACATAAACATGTCATCCCGTATCGGATGCAAACTGGGATTCTTGTATGATGGCTGGCATCCTTGTTTTTCAAGTAATTCAAGTAAAAGTTTTTTTGAATTGGATTTAGTGTCTCCAGTCCAGCGAGTATATTCTTTTATGTCTTCAAACTGTATTCCACCAACCAGTGTCAACAAACTGAAAGGCTGTGTCAGATGGTTTTCCGCATTGCCAAAGTCATAGCCGCATCCTGCATGAGTTGCCAAATCTCCATCGCCGGTGGCGTCGACAAATATTTTTCCACCCCAAGCTTCTCTGCCCGATTTTGATTCCGTAATCACATAAGACAGCCGGTTATTTTGTTTTATTGCACCTACCACTTGTGTGAAAAGCCGGACAACAACACCAGCATCCAGGCAATACTCTTCCAACAGCAATTTCATTGCTTCGATGTCGAAAGACAAAGAACTGCTTGTAGGTATAGGACAAATGGCGCCGCGATTTCTCAGATCGTTTTCTATTTGCCGGATGAATCCGTGTTTGTTCTTATAATCCAGTATCCAGGACAATTGCCCCGATGTCCATGTTCCTCCCAAACATCCATGCATTTCTACCAACAGTACCGAAGCTCCTTTACGCGCTGCCTCAATTGCTGTGACAACACCTGCTGGTCCCGAACCGCATACTACTATGTCATAATGACCTTTGACGGGTGTTTCCCGGGCTTTTTCCGTAATATTATTTCCCTGCATCGGAGAACAACTATTTGTTGTCGGTACAGCAAAGGATGATGTCAATACACACATCCCGCTCGCTTTGATAAATTGTCTGCGTTTCATTGTTTTAAATATAAAAATTGCATTTTTTACCAGTTGGGATTCTGAACCAGTTCCTTGTTGGTATCTAATTCCAGTTTCGGTATAGGCCAGACATAATGCTTGTTTTTATCGAAAACACGTGTATCCAGAATTCTTAAATCAGTTTTGTTTGATACATTTTCATAATTTGGCGTTCCCCATTGATCTATTGAAGGCGGTTCATTTAGCCAGCATGACGTTCCGGATATTTTCGGACGGCCATAAACATTGCCTGGCATTACTTCTTCCGCAAGTTTCCATCTGCGAATATCAAATAAACGCAGGCCTTCCCCTGACAATTCGTACTTTCTCTCTTTACGGATGATTGAACGCATTTCTGCCTGATTCTTCCCTTGCGAAACAGGCGGCATATTCACGGATTCCCGTCCGCGAACAGCATTAATACATTCATATACAGATGCATCAATATCTCCTTTTTCAATCTTTGCTTCGGCATAATTGAGCAATACTTCGGCATAACGAATCAGTGAATAATTCAAATCCGAGTTTTTTATTTCCAGTCTGTCTACCGGATCAATATATTTTTTCCAGCAATAACCGGAGGCAGTGGCGTACGCATTGAGTACATCGTTATTTACTACCCGCCTGGGAGGAGTCAGATTGTAATTCCAACATTCAGTGCTGTCGGCATGAGTTTCGAACTGGTATCCCCAAAAGATGCTATTAGGCATCACTACGGTATATCCTAACCGTGGATCTCTGTTCTGTTCGGGATGCAATGGATCATAAAGAGGCGACCGGTCTATAGTTTTTCCATCCGTACATTCGTAGGCATCTATCAGTGCCTGCTGTGGAAATCTTTCCGTCGTACCTCCTCCCATTCT
The DNA here is from genome assembly GCA_031263685.1 of Dysgonamonadaceae bacterium. Classification (GTDB taxonomy): domain Bacteria; phylum Bacteroidota; class Bacteroidia; order Bacteroidales; family Azobacteroidaceae; genus JAISFI01. Next base: position 2,843 of record JAISFI010000097.1, read on the forward strand.
GGTATTGAAACGGTTAGGAATTTCATGTGCTGTTTCACCTTTCTTATATTGAATGGCAAAAATTATTTCTTTTGATTCCTGCCCTACGTACAGAAACAAATCTTCATAATTATCATGTAAACTGTAAATTCCCTGGTCAATGAGTTGCTTGGCCGAACTGATCGCCTTATCCCATTTTCCGTTATATAGTGCAATACGTGAATGCAGTGCCAATGCTGCACCTTTGGTTGCTCTTCCAGCATCACTGTTATTTTCCAGTTTCCATGGAAGCAATTCCGCCGCTTTTTCAAGTTCATCCAGGATAAAACCGGTGACATTTTCTTTATTACTTTTGGGAATCTGTGCTTCACTGATACTTATACTATTCGTAATCAACGGTACATCACCCCACAGCTCACTTAGATAAGCATAATAGAAAGCACGGAGAAAGCGGGCTTCGCCTTCGGATCGCTCATAAATTTTCGGTTCCGTTTGTTCTTTGGCGTGGTTAATGTTATCCAGTAGATAATTACAACTGGCAATGCCTCCGTAATAATTTTTCCATGCGTTCAATAACCAGGTATTGTCGGATGCAATAGAACCATTTGCAATAGCAACAGGAGCGGCACCACTTATTCTGTTTGTACCGATATCTGTTGTCGCCTCAAGTTGTATATAAAAATTAACATTTCCGTCAATTAAATAAAATAAAGGGTTGTAACAGCCATTTACGGCCATCAGCAATTCACTCTGGTTTCGCAAAAAAGTTTCGCTGGACGGTTTGTCCAGGGGGCTTAATTGTAAAAAGTCGTCACACGCAAACAATATAAACCCGACGCATATTAATATCAAATTTTTTCTCATATCTTTAACATTAAATTTAATCAAAAACGAATATCTAATCCTACATTGAATGATTTAAGTTGTGGATAATAACTTCCACTTCCAACCGGCGCTTCCACATCAAAACCGTTCCAGAATTTGTCGAATGTAAGGAAGTTTTCACCCGAAACATAAATTTTTAAATGGTTAACTCCAATAATTTTTAACCGGTCTCCCGAAATATTATATCCCAGATGGATGTTCTTCAAACGCAGGTATGATGCGTCTTTCATCCACCATGTGGAATTTCTGAGATTGTTGTCGGTTCCTATCGTTAGCCGAGGGAATGTGGCATTTGGATTTTGATTTTCCACCGTCCATCGGTCTTTATGCTGTTCTTGAAAAGTGCCGCCGTTGAAAAGAGGTATAATGGCCGAACTGTTCAAGTATCCGTCGGCTTTCCCTATTCCCTGCCAAAACATGGAAAAATCTATATTTTTATAACTCAGGTTAATATTAAAACCGTAAGTATAACGGGGAATGGTACTTCCTATGATTTCCTGATCATCCGTATTGATCACATCATCATCATTCAAATCTTTATATTTGATGTCTCCCGGTCCGTAAGTTCCGAAAGACTGAGTGGGACTGTCGGCAATATCCCGGTCATCCTTAAAAAGACCAAGCGCAACATGGCCGTATATGGAATTAATCGGATATCCTTCACGGGATTGAGTTAACGATGTCTTTGTAATGCCTTTTAAATCGACAACTTTATTGATTACATCCGACAAATTGGCTGATACATCGTATTTAAAATCACCTGTTATACCATGATATGATATCCCTAACTCCCATCCCTTGTTGGTCACTACTCCTGCATTTTGGTAAGGTGCGTTTAAGCCGACAATACCCGGAATGTCTAATGTCAGGAGAATACCCGTCGTTTTCCGCGAGTAGTAATCGGCGGTTACAGACAAATTTTGAAACAAAGTAAAGTCCAAACCTGCATCCCACATTTCAGTTGTTTCCCATTTCAATTCAGAGTTGGCCATGTCTCGTAAACGTGCTCCGTTAGCCACGGCATTTCCAAAAACATAGTTTTGCCCCAAAGTAATATCGCTTGAATAAGGATAATTACCTGCAATATTCTGATTCCCAAGTTGTCCCCAAGACGCTCTTATTTTCAGATTATCAAGCCATTCTCTGGATGATTCCATGAACAATTCTTCCGACAATCTCCAACCCGCGGATACAGAAGGAAAAAACGAATACCTGTTTTTTTTTATAAATCTTGACGTACCGTCGTATCTGCCATTTACCTCAAACAAATATTTTCCCATAAAATCGTAATTGATACGTCCGAAAAAAGACTGCAACGCCCATCCTTCTCCCGAACCTGCGTTGTCTTTATTCAAATCTTCACCGGCATTCAGTACGCTGTATTCCGGGAACACAAATACTTCTCTGTATGCTGAAAACCATTCGTTGGATGAGGATTCACGCGAAAAGCCGAGCAACAGCCTGAAGTTGTGATCAGTTATTGATTTGTCTATTTGCAGAGACATTTTGAATGTTTTGCTGAATGCCCTGTCTTGTTTTTCTTCCAAAGAAGTTTTTGCGGGATAGGATATTTTTTTTGTTCCGTCCGGATTATACAGTTCAATTTCTTTTTGAAAGGTTTTGGTATGGGCCATCACATAATTTGGTGCAAAAAGAATGTCAGCCGTAAGCCATTCGAAAGGTTGGTAAATTACATTGAGATTAAGCAATGCATTCGGTACGGTATTGACCAGTGAACCTCCATCCCGTGCCCAAGCAATCGGGTTATAATTGGTTGCTCCTTCGCCGTATTGTCCGTTTGTATAGATTCCGGGATAAATTGCCGGTAATCTGTTCATCTGGAAGAAAAAATCGCTTAACGAACCGGCCGATAAACTTGCGGTTTGTACTGTTGGAGGCTGTGTTCTCTTATTTTGACGCAAAAAAACATCCAATCGCGCAGTCAAGGTTTTCGTAATTTTCATGTCGGCATTGATCCTGAATGAATAGCGTTCAAAGCCTGTTCCGTACAGTTTACCGGATTGGTTGAAATAACCAAACGTACCTAACATTTTCAATCTGTCGTTTCCTGCGTTCATTGATAAAAAATGGTTTTGTGAAAAACCTGTTTGCAGCATTTCTTTTTGCCAATCCGTATCAGGATAGTTATCCGGGTCTGTCACTCCAAATTCCCTGTATTTTTGAAGCAAATCCTGGTATTGCAGGCTTTTTCCCGTATTGGCATTAGCTTCATCGGCAAGTATCATGTGGTCTATGGCATTTACTTTATGTGGCAAAGTTGTAAAGTCTTGTATTCCGACATATCCATTATATGTAAAAGACGGTTTCGATGAATCAGCTCTTTTTGTGGTTACCAGTATAACCCCATTTGCAGCTCTCGAACCATAAATAGAGGCAGAAGCAGCATCCTTTAATACCGAAATACTTTCGATCATATTCGGATCAATGTTATTAATGCTCATTTCCACGCCATCTACAAGTATAAGCGGATTGGCGTCGCTCAACGTACCTATGCCTCTAATACGGATAGTTCCGCCATCACTTCCCGGCTGTCCCGATCTTTGGGTTACCGTCAAACCGGGCGCTACACCTTGAAGAAGCATGGACGATTGTCCAACCTGACGTTTAGAAAGTTCCTTCGAATGAATAGATGATATAGAGCCGGTCAGATTCACTTTTCTTTGTGTTCCATAGCCTACTACTACAATTTCCTCTAACATCCGGGAGTCTTCTACCATTCTGATTATAAGGGGTTTACCCCCCCCCCCCCCATAATTGTCTAAATTGCTGATTTCCTGTGCAATATAGCCAATATAGGAGACTTGCAGGATGGCGTTGTCCGAAACAGACAGGGTAAACTTTCCATCCGCATCCGTTACCGTGCCGTTCGATGTTCCTTTTTCAACGACATTCGCCCCGG
>JAISFI010000140.1 GCA_031263685.1 Dysgonamonadaceae bacterium
AAAACCGACTACGGTCGAATCGAACGCTTGGTGAAAAACGAACGCAACCGGGAAAAACTGGCGCAAATCATCAAGGAACGGGGCGTCGTTTCGGAAGTCATCACGAAATTTTCCATCGATCGCCTCTACGACGACGAGTATTTCATATCCCTCCTCTATTATATGGGATTGCTGACTCACAGCAAGGAAAAACAGGGATTACCTTACTTGCATATCCCGAACTATTCCATCGAAACGCTTTATTGGGAATACATTTTCCGGCTGATGGTCAACATGAACGAAAAGGTTTACACCGACAACACGCTCCTGCTCACTTCCGTCAACCGGCTGGCTTACCACGGCGACCCACAGCCCTACATTCATTACGTGAGCAACGCTATTTTCAAGAATCTGTCGAACCGCGATTTGATGAAGTTCGATGAAAAATACATCAAAATCATTCTGCTGCACGGCTTGTTTCAGTCGCGGATGTATATTCCCAAAAGCGAATATGAAATTCCCGGCGGATATGCCGATATCTACATGAAACGCAGTTCACTGTTGCCGGATATTCCCTACGAATGGCTCTGGGAAATCAAATATTTGCCGGAAAGCAAGGCAAAAAACCTCCCGGAAGTTCGCCAAGAAGCCCTGGAACAGTTAAACGCCTACAAACAGGCGCCGGAATTTGCCGGTCGTACCGATATGAAATACGCCGCCCTGATTTTTACAGGAAAAAGAAAATTCGAGATACTGGAAGGATAAACCGAACAGTATTATACCAACAACGTCCTCTCCTCCGGACACAGGAAAGTGACATTCTATAGAACAGTTTAAAGACTAAATACCCTTTAGTAGAGACGCAATGCATTGCGTCTCTACACAACCATTCTCATTCCGGAAAATCTAATATTTTTTATTTTTTTTCTTCAATTAATGATTAATTAATGCCAAAGCTAAAGGTATCCCAAGATATTTGTACCCGGATTTTAAAAATTTCCGGAAAATATTAATTTTTAAATAGTTTAATCATGAAAAAAACAGGCTTTTGTATCAATCTTAAAAACAGCATTTATGAAAATTAGTTTATTGACAAAATTGAAAAGAATTTGTTTTACGGCATTCATTTGCCTCTGGGGAATTCATGCGAATGCCCAGGAAACAAAAAAGATTACCGGTAAGGTGATTGACGAAACAGGAAGCGCCGTTATCGGTGCAAGCGTGGTTGTAACCGGCAGGCAGACAGGTACTGCAACCGATTTGGAGGGAGAATTTTCGCTGGAAGTTCCTCCCAAAGCCGCATTGAGTATTTCATACATCGGCTATTTGACAAGTAAAATAGTCGTAGATGAAAAAAATGCTTACGAAATTGTTTTGCAGGAAGACGTTCAGAATTTGGATGAAGTGGTGGTTGTCGGTTACGGCACGCAGAAAAAAGGTTCTATCACCGGTTCCGTTGTATCGGTCGGGAATAAGGAACTAAGCATCACCAAAAACCAGAACACGCAAAACATGCTGACCGGTAAAGTGCCGGGCGTGCGCGTGATTCAGAAAACATCCGAGCCGGGCGAGTTCAACAACCAGTTCGATATTCGCGGTTTTGGTACTCCGCTGATTGTTATCGACGGCGTGCCGCGCGGTCAGGATGCTTTTGTCCGCCTTTCGCCCGAAGAAATCGAAAACATCTCGATATTGAAAGACGCTTCGGCAGCCGTTTATGGGGTGAAAGCCGCCAATGGCGTGGTGCTGATTACCACTAAGAGAGGCGCAAAAGGGAAAGGCAAAATCAACTATTCAATGTTCTACGGCATCCAGACGCCTGCCGATTTGCTGAAACCGGTGGGAGCGGTCGACCGAATGACCCTTTTCAACACCACCACGATGCGAAATCTGACCAACCCGCAACTCACTTACACCGACGAGCAGATTGACCAGTACCGCAACGGAACATTGCAATCGAGCGACTGGTACGACGCCGTATTAACGAATACTGCCGCTCAAAAGCAGCACTCGCTCAACTTTTCGGGCGGGAACGACAGGGTCGATTATTTTGCCAACTTTGGCTATTCGCAGCAGGACGGCTTTTTCCGCAGCGGCGACCTGAACTACGAACGCTTCAACCTGCGCTCGAACATCAACGCCGAAATTGCCAAAAACTTGCACGTATCGTTGAACATAAATGGAATCATGGACAATAAGCATCGCCCGCTGACTTCTACGTTTGAGATTTATGGTATGCTATGGCGGTCGATTCCCAACGACTTCCTCTACGCCAACAACAACCCCAACTACCTGCAACGCTCTACCGGCGTTCCCAACGTGATAGCCATCAGCGACGCCGACCTGTCGGGCTTTGTAAAAAACAACCGCAAAATGTTTCAGTCAAGCGGAAGCATCACTTACGACATTCCCCACGTCAAAGGTTTGCAATTGAAAGGCCTGTATGCCTATGATATGACGTTGACCGACAACAGCACGTTCCGCAAAGAATACAATGTATATGAATACAACGGAGCTACGGATGTTTATATCCCTTACATCGAAAATGCCCCGACCGACCTTGAGCGTTCCTACGGCTTGGGACAAACGCATCTGTGGCAGGTTTCGATTAATTACGATAACACGTTTGCCGGGAAGCATCATGTCAATGCGCTCCTGCTTTACGAAGAAAGCCGCAGCACCGGCGACAACCTCCGTGCCTACCGTCAGTTTGACATTCCCATTCCTTATTTATATGCCGGCAACAGCTTGAATCAGGTGGGTACTGCCAATGAAAACGGCATCACCGACTATGTTGTCAAAGGCATTGTCGGACGTTTGAATTACGATTATGCCGGAAAATACCTCGCCGAGTTCAGTTTTCGCCGCGACGGTTCCTCCAAATTCGCGCCCGGAAAACAGTGGGGCTTTTTCCCCGGCGGGTCGCTCGGCTGGCGTGTATCCGAAGAAGCGTTTATCAAAAACAATTTCGAATGGATACAAAACCTGAAAGTAAGAGGGTCTTATGGAATTTTGGGCGACGACGGCGCCATCGATTACCAGTGGGTTACCGGTTACGATTATCCACTGACGGTATCCAACAATCGCATGGGCAACGACGGCTTCCCTTCGGGTTACATGTATGGCGGCGTATATGTCAATGCCTTAGGATTTCGCGTAGCCGACAATCCAAACATCACCTGGTACACCTCACGAACCGAAAACCTGGGGTTGGACGCCGATATCTGGAGCGGACTGCTCGGCTTTTCGGTCGATGTTTTCCGTCGAAACCGGGAAGGCTTGCTTGCCAACCGCCTGATTTCGTTGCCCGGCACGTTCGGCACGCTCATGCCGCAGGAAAACCTGAACAAAGACCGCACCAAAGGTTTTGAAATCGAATTGCGGCACCGGAACAGAATCGAAGACTTCTCGTACAGCATTACCGGAAACATGGCAATGACGCGCACGATGATTATCTATGCCGAACGCGCGCCTTTCGGCAATTCCTACGACAATTGGCGCAACAACAATCTGAATCGCTACAACGACATCTGGTTTGGAAAAGGCGCTTTGGGACAATACGAAAGTCCGGAACAAATAGCCACCTCGCCCATCAATGTAGGCTTGGACGTACTTCCGGGCGATTATATCTACGAAGACTGGAACGGTGACGGCGTCATTGACAGTGGCGACGACCATCCCATCGGCACTATCTCCGACGCGGCAAAAGCGGAGTTAAGAGACAAACGCAATTATCCCCTCATGAACTTCGGTTTGACTTTCAGCGGCGCATACAAAGGCTTCGATTTGAGTTTTCTTTTCCAAGGGTCGGCTATGAGCAACGTGGCTTACGGCGACCAGCTCGCTTCGCCGCTGGCTTGGGGCGGAAATGCTTTGGAACACCTGCTCGACCGTTACCATCCCGTTGACCCGCACAGAGACCCTTACGACCCAAACAACCAGTGGATTTCGGGACGCTATCCTTATGGCGGCAGGGCGCCCGACGTCAACTCGGAGGTCGGCATGCAGGACGGAGCTTATGTGCGCCTGAAAACCATCGAATTGGGATATACAATCCCGCGTAACTGGACCCGCAAAGTCGGTTCCGAAAACATACGGTTGTATATCAACGCCTACAACCTGCTTACCCTGACAAAGGTGGAAAGTCTTGACCCGGAACGTCCGACCGAATTGTACGGACAGATGTATCCGTTGAATAGAACATTCAATTTTGGTTTGAATATAGAATTTTAATAATTAAATAATACAGATATGAAAAAAATAATATATTTCATTGCAATAGTACTTGCCGGAATGGCGTCGTGTGTAGATTCGCTGGATGTACCGCCCAAAAACATTCTGACAAAAGAAGATATTTACAGCGAAAACGGAATACGCGCCTATATGGCGGGACTTTACAACCGTTTGCCCATGGAGGATTTTAACGTTACCGGCGGTCCTGACGACATGAAAAATGCGCACGGCGGCTACTTTATGTGGAACAATATTTCGTGGCCTCAGCTTGCCACCGGCGAAGTTGTTCACGGTAACAATCCCGGCATGTACATCCACGAAACCGGCTACTGGTCGGAAGGCTATCAGGTTATTCGCGCCGTAAACGATTTGCTCAAAGACCTGCCGGACTACATCGGCATACTTTCGGAAGCCGAAAACTGGATTGCCGAAGCGCGCTTTATCCGCGCCTACACTTATTTCGCTATGGTAAAACGCTACGGCGGAGTACCGCTCGTCAAGGAAGTGCAATATCCGGTGGAAGGCGACCCAAGCTCGCTCTGGATAGCTCGCTCCAGTTGCGAAGACTCGTACGACTTTATGCTCGAAGATTTGGACTATGCTATCGAAAACATGTCCGCCACCAAAGTGAACGGTCGGGCTAACAAATACGTTGCGGCTGCGTTCAAGTCGCGTGTAGCCAATTTTGCCGGAGCCATTGCCCGTTATGGCGGCAAATTTAACTATACGGTCGATGATGTAATGCTTTGCGGCATCCCTGCCGAACGCGCCAATGATTATTTCCAGCAGGCTTACGACGCTGCAAAAGCAGTGGAAGAAGGCGGATACGAACTTTATTCGGAAGCAGGAACAAACGACAACGGTTTTGCCAATGTGTTTGTAAAAGCCGATAACTCGTCCGAATCCATTTTGATTCGCCAGTATCAATTGAAAGATTACGTTCACAGTTTCGATGTTGTGTATTCACCCGCGCGGATGGCTTCTACTTACGGCGGACGTTTCGGCGTTACGCTCGACTGGGTGGAACTGTTCGACGGACTGCCTGTCGACCCCGCCACCGGCTGGATGAAAACCGTCAATGCTTCCAACGCTTATCTTGTGTACGATTCGCAATATGCCCTTTTCGCCAATGCCGAGCCGCGTCTGAAAGGCTCGCTCATTTTGCCGGGCGACGTCTTCAAGGGCGTACAGATGGATGTGCGCAGGGGCGTTATCAAAGAAACCGTTAATCCCGCCGCCACGCCAATATCCAAATTTGTGGTTGACGACGGAAAAACAACCACCGCTTACGGCGCAGGTTTTTTCCGCGCCAATGTGGTCACTTCGACCGATAAATACCTGATGCAAATGCCCTATGATTATGTAAAAGCGCCCGGCGATACGCTAAAAATCAATCCCAACGGACTCGACGGACCCGCCAATTCAAACGGAAGCGGCGACAATTACACCGGGTTTATGGGGCGCAAATGGCTCAATCCTGCTTTAACGCCTTCGACAACCACCCTGCACACTTCCACTTCCACCTGGATTGATATTCGCTATGCGGAAGTTTTATTGAACCGTGCGGAAGCTGCCCTCGAATTAGCCCAAAACGGCGTGGCAAACTATGCGGAAGCAGATATGCAGACCGACGCCTTCGAATGTATCAACAAAATACGGACGCGCGCAGGCGCTACACTGCTCACATCGCCTGCTGACCTTTCGACCGGCGCCGCTAATACAAGAGGAAATGGACCCGGCGGGTTTGTCATGGCGCCCAATCGCGGATTGCAACTGATTCGTGTGGAACGCTACAAAGAATTGGCTTTCGAGCATAAACTCTATTGGGATTTGCGCCGCTGGTTTACCTTTGACCAGCAAATTTACGATTACCGCCGCCGGATGATTAACCCCTTCCTCTTTGCCAAAGACGTCGTAATCAATGAATACGGCAATCCCGAAGGCAAGTATATCTACGACACAAGGGTTTGCGAACGCGCAAATAATGCTTTGACTTTCCAGACAAAGTATTATTACGAAAAAATACCTGACGGACAGCTAAAGACCAATCCGCTGTTGAAGCAAAACGACCAGTATTAATCCATAAATAAAATGAAAATAAAATGAAAAATAGAATTAATAGTATTCTGTTGCTTATTAGCATCCTGTGTTTTTATTCCTGCGAAATCGATAACTACGACGGTCCGGATGCGCAAATTGCGGGACGGATTCTCGACCCAAACGGCAATTTGCTGCGCACCGAGCCGGGTTCAAGCAATATGCGTATCCAAATGGACGAATTGAGCTGGGCGAATGGCGATACCTCCATTGCCATTATTCCACGGTATTTGAA